>CAJYBS010000364.1 GCA_913064795.1 uncultured Gammaproteobacteria bacterium | reverse complement strand
CGATCTAAGGCATTACTGACTGACGAGCTCCAGCAGGCAGCGATGAAACTTCCTGATCCTAGAAAAATCTACCCCATTTAACCTCATCTCTGCACCAGACAAAGCTCGCCAAAACATTTACAGTAGGTGCCACCGATACGGGCAACACTTTGTGAAGAGATCCATTTATGACAGCAACAACCGCTCCCAAAGAAAGCGCAGCGCCTGAAGAAAATACCGGGTTCGGCACTAAAAGTTATCGGACCTACGTGCTTTCAGCCCTAACCCTGATCTATATCATGAATTTCGTCGACCGCGGTCTGCTCGCCGTGGTGGGCCCTGATCTTGTGCCTGAGTTGGGCATTTCTGATACCCAATTCGGCTTACTGACGGGGTTCGGTTTTGCCCTGCTCTACACCATCGTGGGCATTCCGCTTGCGCGCTACGCCGATGCGGCTCACCGCGTTTGGATTATGACGATTTGCGTCGCGCTGTGGTCTCTGATGACGGTGCTATGTGGGCTCGCAACCGAAATCACCATCGGCTCGGTCACCATTGGCGCATTTTGGGTTTTGTTGGTCTGTCGCGTCGGCGTGGGCATTGGCGAGGCCGGTTGTACGCCCCCGGCCAACTCCCTGATCGCAGACTATTATGCGCCCCGGGACAGATCCCAGGCGCTTGGGGTCTACTCGATGGGTGTGACCCTCGGTACAATGTTTGCCAACCTGATCGGTGGTTGGGTGACAGATGCATTCGACTGGCGAACCGCATTTTACGTGGTCGGTCTGCCGGGCTTACTTATTGCCGTGGTGTTTAAGTTGACGGTGAAAGAACCCCCTCGGGGTTTCACCGATACAAAAGGAACCCAGTCCAGCGAACCGGTAGCGCTGCGAGAGGCCATCCGCGAACTAACGACAAAGCCCGCCTTCTGGCTCATGACCGGCGGCGCCACGGTTGCGGCCTTTTGTGGTTATGGAATCTCCTCGTTTCAGTCCATTTTTCTGGTTCGCGCTCACGAAATCACAACTGGCGAAGCGGCGATCTGGATCAACACACCCGTGTCGTTATCGTCCGCGATCGGAACTTTTGCCACAGGCTGGCTAGCTACCAAGCTTTATAAAAAGCACCCCGGCGCCATTGCTTGGGTGCCCGCTTTGGGGCTGGCCTTGTCAATCCCATTTTATGTGTTTGCCTTCACAACCCAAAACCTGCTCTTTGCGGCCATCGGCTTGATCATCGGCGGATTTGTAAAATATGGCTACATTGCCGCTCAGTACACCATCGGCCAAGGGGTTGTCAGCATGCGTGTGCGGGCGATGGCGACCGCCGTGCTGCTGTTTATCGCCAATTTAATCGGCTACGGTTTTGGTCCGCTCTTCATTGGTTTTATATCAGACGGTTTCTTCGTCAGCGGCGCCGCTGAACTCGGCGTCACCGCAGAGGCACTGTCCAGAAACCAGTGCCATCCGAGTGTGATTGGAGAATTAAGCGACAACCTCCAAAACGTCTGCGGCGCGGTTTACTCCCAGAGTCTACAATCGGCAATGGTCATCATGGCGACCTTGTACGCCGCCAGCTCATTGTTCTTTTTGCTGACCTGGCGCCGATTGGATAAGGACATGGTCGACAGAAACTAAAAGCACTCGGCAAACAAAAATCTCGCATTTGTTTGACTGCTTTTCGGCAATCGCCTCACCTTGGGATCGAACTAGGCCGCTAGCGGGTCCTGGGTGGGCTGAGCCTCAACATACGCTCGCAGTACTTGACGATATTTCGTTGGTGCTCTGAATCCAAGCTCCTCGCGAACTTGTTTTAAAGGCTCATGAAGGCGATCTTCCCAACGGGTCAGCAACATCCAGTCTGCTTGCTGGCCGATTTCGCGTCCCTCATGCACAGCGCCCGTGACATCAAGCGAGGGGTTTTCTTTCTGAGCCTTTTTGCGGCCCATGAAAACAATGAAGTCGATGCCGCGTGATGGGGTTTGGGTCGTCATAAACGAGAGTAAGCAAAGCTCACCCAACGGATCCCGGCCATACCCAGTGAGCACATGTTGCAGGTCATGGATATCTCTTAACCGGTTTCCCAACCATTTTTCGGTCTGGCCCATGTCATCGATGCTAGGGGCCTCATCGCTCGATGCAATAAGCCCATCCGCAGAGAGTCCTTCTCTGTGAACAAAATCGTAATAAGCTCGTCCGATACTTCCTTCTGGCAGCCCCGCAAGGGTTTCTCGATCATTCAAAGCAGTGACGATATTGGGCTGATCCTGCAAAAGTGCTAGACCAGGCGTTGTAGTGGTCATTCGCTCAGCGGCGCGGCTTAGCGAGTCTCCTCGTAGCGCCTCTAAGACCTTGAAGACCTGTCCTGTATCATCTGGATCTCTCAAAAGACGAGAGACAGCAAGTCCCGCCTTCAAAGGCTGTATTCGATTTTTGGTGTACCAACGTTTCATTGCTTTAAACACGCGTTATACCCTTTTCGTTCTTCCAAAATAACGAACCAATCCCGCCAAGATAACAAGGCGAAATCAAAGCTTAATTCAGTTGCTCGGCAAATGCTTTGACCGTTTCGGCCGCAACCCGCTGCAAATATAGCGCCTCTGCCTTGGGTATGCGACCAAAATAATCATAGTCCAGTCCATCCATCTCACCCCCGTAAAGGGCCAGATAGACAACGCAAGCTCCAAGGTAAGTTCCCCTCAAGTTCGGATGCGTACCGTCGAAGTCCGCATGTAACGAAAAATCGGGTCTTTGCCGATAAGATCGCTCATAAGCCAGCCCCACAGGGATGACCTGACTGTTGGACGCACGCCCTGCTTCGATATAAGTGCTGCTCACCCGCTTGATCATATCCTGGCTCGCTCTTCGATGCGGGGCGACATAGGTGTGGGTCATATAGAGCATTGGTTTTGCACCAATTTGCCTGACTTTGTCCGCATAGATTGAAGCCGTATCAATGAAGCTGTCTCGCGTCTTCTGGGTCAGTGGCTCGAAGCTACCCCCTTGCATAATCACGACTTGAAAGGGTAACTCAACGCCGATTTGGCCGGGTTTTAGAAGCCAGTCGATATTGTGATACTCAAGCCGCGCCCCGCCAATGGTGGCGGATTTGTATTGAAAATTAGATGCGGGTGTACCGGGATGTTGTTCCTGGGCCATGCGCTCAACATGGTTATGTAAGCTGTCGTTGTAGTAAAGATAACTATTGCCGATGAACAACACGCGGCTCAGGGAGGTTTCCTTGGCGATAGCCTCAGCAATGAGCAGAGTGAAAACCAAGGCGACCAGCGACATTTG
>CAJYBS010000363.1 GCA_913064795.1 uncultured Gammaproteobacteria bacterium | reverse complement strand
GCTCGACGACCGGCAGGTGTGCTTGCCCAGTTTGTGACATACGTTGACGGCGCTCTCGAGCTGACAAATTCTCTACAGCCTCTTCAAACTGGGGTGTCTCTGACGACTCCACCATTGGCTGCTCTTGGCCGCCACTTGCCTTGCCGTGAGTGGACAACGCGGCTCGACGTTCAAGTGCGATATCGCGGCCTGTTTTCGTAGTGGTCATAGCAAACAATTCCCGTGGTCAGTCTCGATTAACGCGCATTGCCTTCATGGACAACGAAGCATAAGCCTTGGCTCTGCGTGTAAGAGTCGTATCCGAGCAACCGAATATGATGATCAGGGTAAGCTCGTCGGCAGGCTTCGATTTCACTCATGATCGTATTGAGATCACGCTCGCCGAACATCGGGAGCTTCCACATCGTCCAGTAATGATTGGCACACCGGCTTGGATGCTCATGTTCAATCGCTGGCGTCCAGCCTTGACGAATCAGGTACTCAACTTGCGCCACCACCTCGTCCGGTGTGAACTTCGGTAAAAAACCGAAGGTTTCGAGCGTCTGCGCGGTTTGAAAGTCACCAACTTCTGGTCTATTTACCATTCTATTAATCCTCTAAATATTCATCTTTTCAGCAGTTTAAAGATCTAACTTATCAACCGTATCAAACTCGAATTTGATCTCTTTCCAGGTCTCAAGCGCAATCGCCAGCTCAGGACTACTCTGCGCAGCGGACATCAAAATATCGCGAGCTTCACGCTCAAGATGGCGCCCCTCATTGCGTGCTTTCACACAAGCCTCTAAAGCGACTCGATTGGCAGCAGCGCCGGCAGCATTACCCCAAGGATGTCCCTGTGTTCCACCACCAAACTGCAGAACAGAATCGTCACCAAAAATGGTAACCAGCGCTGGCATGTGCCACACGTGGATACCGCCAGACGCCACGGCAAATACGCCTGGCATCGAGCCCCAATCTTGATCAAAAAATACGCCACGCGATCGATCTTCTGGAACGAATGACTCACGCAATTGATCGACATAACCGAGCGTTGAATTCCGGTCACCTTCGAGCTTGCCGACGACGGTCCCGGTATGGAGATGATCACCGCCTGACAACCGCAAGCATTTCGCGAGAACGCGGAAATGAATCCCGTGCTTTGGATGACGATCAATTACCGCGTGCATTGCTCGGTGAATGTGCAACAACATCCCGTTGTTTCGGCACCAATTCGCCAGTCCAGTATTGGCTGTGAATCCACCCGTCAAGAAGTCATGCATGATAATCGGCTGCCCCAGTTCTTTGGCAAACTCAGCGCGCTTGTACATTTCTTCTGGCGTAGCTGCTGTCACATTGAGATAATGACCTTTGCGTTCTCCGGTTTCTTGCTCAGCTTTCTGGATGGCTTCGGCACAGAACTCGAAGCGATCCCGCCACCGCATGAAGGGCTGTGAATTAACGTTCTCATCGTCTTTTGTGAGATCAAGGCCTCCGCGCAAACACTCATAAACCGCACGGCCATAGTTCTTTGCTGACAAGCCAAGTTTCGGCTTGATGGTCGCTCCCAGTAATGGACGACCATATTTATTCAGTCGATCACGCTCCACTTGAATGCCAGCTGGCGGACCACCACAGGTTTTGATGTAAGCGATTGGAAAGCGGATGTCCTCTAGGCGTAAATGTCGAAGCGCTTTGAATCCAAAGACGTTACCGACCAAGGATGTCAGTACGTTAACGATCGAGCCTTCTTCAAACAGATCGATTGGGTAGGCGATAAACGCGTAAAAAGACTCATCATCACCTGGAACATCTTCAATGCGGTACGCACGACCCTTATAAAATTCGAGATCTGTTAATAACTCAGACCAAACGGTACTCCAGGTTCCAGTCGATGACTCGGCGGCCACGGCAGCAGCGACTTCTTCGCGAGGCACGCCTGGCTGCCCGGTGCATTTAAAACATGCTAGTAGATCGGTATCCAGCGGAACATATTCCGGGGTCCAATACATGTCACGGTATTCTTTAACGCCTGCATCATATGCTTTTGAGGCCATGTCCAACTCCTGTGCTCAACGTCCAAAAGGATCGTGTGTCGACTCCTTGTTATAGAAGCTGAGGATAGGAAGCCTGTGAAAACTAATCCAATAAATGTTTTCTGGCTAATTCATCAATGATGATCTATGGATTAACTGAGAATACTTAAAGTACTATGAGGTCGGAACCGAGACGAGCGCCCTCGCGGAGGAGCAAAGACCTTTTGAGTGGAATACCCCAGGCGAAGCCACCAAGTCCTCTATCGCGACGAATGATCCGATGACACGGCACCACCACCACACAAGGGTTTTGACTACAGGCTGAAGCAACGGCACGAGTCGCTCTCATATTACCCGCACGCTTCGCCAACTCCGAATAGCTCACGACTTCACCGGGTGGAATCTGTCGCATCGCTTCCCAAACTTTGATTTGGAAGAGAGTCCCTTCAAACCTCACCGGGATTCCAAGTCCATCACGCTTGCCTTCGATGCACTGAATGACAGGGTTCAGAACGTCTGGGTCGATGGTATCACTGACTCCTTTACGGCTGACCTGCATCACGCGCAACAAGCTATCCCCGTCAAAATCCAGACGAATCGAGCCGAAGATGGACTTGATGAAAACGTGCTTCATTGTTGAGCTCCAGGCGCAAAGGTGCAAATCGCACCAGACGCACCAGATGTCGATCCGAATGCCATGGGATCTGGAGCCCGAAATGGATCAGGTGGGACGCCAAGCGTCCAGTCAATCACGACCACCCCTAAGACACCGAGCAGTGCCACGATGATCCCGAATCGCCGAGTCATTACTGCCGACTCGTTTGTGCAAGTGACCAGAGCTGATCGCGCAATCGAACGCCCACGATACTGCCCACAAAACCTGCCAATAACCATGCCCAACCATGCAATGAGCCAGATGCAATACCGCTGAATAGCGCGCCGACATTGCAGCCAAAAGCAAGCCGCGATGAAATCCCCAGCAATAAACCAAAGAGTGCAGCAACCAGATAAAACCAAACGGCAACGGACTGTCCGAGCGGACGGTCACTCGATTCTTTCCAAGCAGCCAAGGCTGCACCACCCACTAATCCGAGACTGGTGAGCGAGGTTGTATCGGTCAAAATCGAACTTTCCAGTGCCGCGATATTGATTGGGTGTGTCCAAAACGCCGCGGTTGCGGGATCCCATCCGAGCCCTTGCGCTGCTTTTGCAACCCAAAGACCTAACCCATAAACCACGCCCCAGGGTTGCCCGGCAACGAGAACATG
>CAJYBS010000362.1 GCA_913064795.1 uncultured Gammaproteobacteria bacterium | reverse complement strand
GTCAGATGTCGCGCAATGCTGGGTACAGCGATTGGCCCACATGACTAAGGTGCCAGGCGCCCAGGAGACTCGGCAAGTCAATGAGGGCTGGATAATCAATTGGTTCAGGTAGTCGAGTAGAGGTTTGCTCTCGATCTCTGTCATGCCTTGAAAGCGAATCGTATAAGTTGGATTAACCCAGAGCGCAGGCCGGCCGGTTTTGGGGTGATAACGAACGACTGGATGCAATTGCTCCAGGGGTTCTGTTTTTTCTTTGTGGATGACCATGTTTTCGAGATGCTGACCCAAAGTACTTTTAGGTCCATAAGAGCGGGTGGCGCTGTGAACCGCTTTGAGCGGGTTCAGTAAATCTTTGAGGCCTTGAGAAAGCCCGTCATAGGCAGTGTAGAGGTTGGCAAACAGCGTGTCGCCGCCCGTGGGCGGGGTATCTTGCGCAAAGAGTAGCGTTCGACTTGGCGGCATGGCTTGGAACGTAAAATCGGTATGCCACCCGGAACCAAAGCTTACGGCTGATTTCTCTGTGGCTTCTTTGATGATCGGGACAACATCGGGATAATCAGGAAGTCCGGTTAGGTAGGGGGTGTCGCCTGGGCCGCCAAGCTGCTCTGTCAGCGTCAAAAGATTCTGTGGGTCGAGGGACTGGTCTCGAAAAACAAGGACGAGGTGCTGGTGAAAGTAGTCGTCGAGTGCGCTGGCTTGATCGTTAGTGATTTGACTGAGGTCTACACCTGAGATTTCAGCCCCGAGCGCGCCAGTGATGGGCGTGGCTTTCATATAGGCTCTCGTTTCATGTTCGTGGTTTCCTCGTCTTTTTGTCCAATCTGGCCATTTGATTTGGCTCGAACCTCCATTTCCGGACGGAGCTTTACGATAGCAGACCGATCCAGAGGCCGAGCGGGTCCAAATCAGCGTCCCGTGATTGTGCCGAATTTTTTAAGGTTTGACACTTATTTTTGTCGTTGCCAGCCTCCCTGTTCTTGACTCTGGTTCATTGGCGCGAGCCGAGTTCGGAAAGGCGGGCCAGTTCAAAAATTTGAACTTTTTTTTGACGACCCGCTGGATTGATTTCTTTTTCGCTCAAGGGTGCAAGCTGCGCTCTGTTCAAACATTGGGGAAAGTTGAGCATTTGTCTTTAAAAACATCGTTTAGGGGCGCGACATCATTGACGATCAAAGCCAGGCGCCTCAAATCTGCGGTTGATGGCCCATTGCCGGAAGATAAACGCCGATATCCATGGCGCTACGCAGCAGCGGTATGAAACATTTTAGACTGCGCCCCGTCCCGTCGGAGACCGTTTTCAGTCAAGCAGGGATAGGACCAAGGATCTATTGAAATATTGTACAAATGTTCATTTGTCGAGAAGCTGATGCGTTGTTCATTTTTCATGGATCCGTCGATCGTACTAGTATGTTACCAGTTACGTTACTCTATTAGTAAATAGTTATATAATTGAGTCATAATCGGTATAGTGAGCGTGATGGCGCTATTGAGCCAGTAAATGAGTGAGTTAAGTTGTTCGGCTAAACCGACAGCAGACCAAAGCGGATAAAAGCTACAGCTGGACAGACTGTTGACTGGAGGAGATCAATGAATTGGACTCGATAAAAGGAACAAACCCCTCATCCAATAGTTTTGAAAGATTGCTTGATCGCTACCTGACCCTTTGCAAGGGCTATGAGGCCCTGCAGTCCGAATCGCTTGGTCTTGATGCGGTAAAAGTGCGATTGGGATTGACGCTGTATCGAAACGGACCTTTGTCGATTTCGGAATTGAGTGAAGCGCTCGGTGTATCGCATCCAGCGGTCTTAAAAATTGCGCTCGAGTTCATCGGCAAAGATTGGGTGGCAGACTATCGGGATCGACGGGATAAAAGACGCCGTTTGTTAGCGCTTACTAATGAAGGATCCACCTATTTTATGGGAATCTCAGCCCATGATGCGATTCGTCGTCAGGCCTTCGGGGCCCTAGCCAAAGCGGTCGGAGTTGACCAAGCCTTGACTGACTTGGATCAAGCGCTTCAAGACCAAAGCCTGGAATCAAGAGTGCAAGAGGTGCATGATCAAATTAAAGTGCTGCCCTACAACGATGCCAATCAAACCGCATTTGAGCGGCTCAATCGTGCTTGGATTCAGCAGTACTTTAGGATCGAGGCAGAGGATTCGCGAATTTTTGCAGACCCAAGATCAACCATCATTGAGCCCGGGGGAGAAATTTTCATGGCGGTCGTTCCAAGCGGTGAGGTTGTCGGAACTTGCGCGATGATTCTCTCGGCTTCAAAACGAGTGGGTGAGCTGGCGAAAATGGCGGTTCATCCGCATTTTCAGGGTTTTGGAATCGGGCGCCGCTTGGGGCAGTCCGCCATAGCATGGGCTGAAAGCAAGCACTTAGAAAGAATCACGTTGGAGAGCAATCAGCGTCTTCGGCCGGCGCTTGCGCTTTATGAAAGTCTGGGTTTCGAGCAGATCGAATTGCCACCGGGTAGCGAGTTTGCCCGTGCCGATATTGCTATGGTGCTAATGCTCCGGGAGGTGTGAGTTTCTCAGACTTCTCCAGCGGGCCCGTGAGTTCAAGGCCAAACGTGAACCCAAAGGCACCGTGGTTGGTCTAGGCGACCGGAGGCGGGGGATGTTCTAAATCCCAAAAACAACCGCTTGTGTTGCTGCTCACTTGATCCCAGGAACCTAGAAGATGATGCCATCTGACGCAAGGGCGTCGCGTAACAGCGGTCTGATCGCATGTTAAGCTTGAGAAGTTAGCCAGTCAGACTTTTGGGGAGTGCAGTAATGAGTTCAGAACCATCGATTTTCGAGCGGATCATGGCGGGGGATATTCCATCTGAAATGGTGCATGAAGATGATCACGCCATCGTGATCCAAGACATCAATCCACAAGCGCCGATTCATCTCTTGATCATTCCTAGGATTAAAATCCCTCGATTGGCAGATGCAGAAGTGCAGCACCAAGCGGTATTAGGCCATTTAATGTTGCTCGCCGGCCAAATGGCGGAAAAGATGGGGTGCGCGGATGCGTTCCGAATTGTCATCAATAACGGCGTCGAGGCAGGACAAACGGTTTTTCATCTTCATCTGCATCTTTTGGCTCAAAAGCGGTTTGATGAGGGCGCTTTAGCCTCGCCATTTTAAATGGGGCTGACATTGAAATTGAACGTGAGCGTACGGCTAGCTTAAAAAACTGACCTTACCGGACTCAAGGTCATAAAAAGCGCCGCAGATGACCATTTCGCCGCTTGTTGTTTAGTCAAGTATCGACTTGGAGTTCGCGCGAAGTT
>CAJYBS010000361.1 GCA_913064795.1 uncultured Gammaproteobacteria bacterium | reverse complement strand
GGAGCGCCCCTTTTCAACACGCCAATCACCGCACCGGCCTGAGGTTCAAAGGCAAACGGAGAGCCCAATTTCTCCATCCTCTTAAAATCAAACGTCAGCGGAAAGAGCGGAAACAGCACATAGTCTCTCGTGACCGCAAAATCATGCACCATGGCGGCAAAGGGAGCCGTAAAGATGTCGGAGCGTGTGACAACGCCTTGCTGGTCGACCACGTGATAACTCATGTTGGCACTGCCAAGGGCGTCAGACATGTAACCAAAACCATGTAACTCACCCGTGATCGGATCAATTTTTGGATGCGCCGTCATCGGCCCTGACAGCCCATTGGCATAGTGGCCATACCCCTCCGAGTCGAGGTTTTTCGGAGACAAAGTAAAGGGGTGACTCCCCTCCTCTAGCGCCAATAGCTGATCGGCATGCCAGATAATATGGGTATTCGCCAAGCCGTTGCGTCGGTCCGATTGCAACTGTCCGGTTTCGGGGTCAATCTCAATACTCATTGGCAGGCTCGTTCCCACCGCCAACTCTGCCTCAAATTTGGGTGTCCGCACCCAGCGATTGACGTAATCAATTTTTCCTTCGTGCAGGTGGAAAGCGTGCACCATGCCGGTGCCAAAAAACCAGTGGTAGCCTTGATCCGGCACAAACTTGGGGTTGGGGCCAATGCGGTAGAGCGACCCTGAAAGGCCTTCTGGCACTTTGCCCTCTATGACCAAGTCCTGACAGACCGCTTCAAAATTGATCGGCGCATAATTGCCGCGAAGCTGCGGATGTTTGGGTAAGGGGCTCGCCATCAGTGCTAGCTCGTCGTCTGAGTAAGTGCCGAAAGTGTAACGCGAACATGCCTTCATTACCGGTGCCGCGGCCCGGTGCTATTTTTAAAAGGGCATCAACACTTCCTTCGAAGGGCCCTGCGGACTATTATTTTGAAACCGTAGAACAAAGGGGCAAGACTTCCCATGACCAGCGACACACAGCCTGCAGTCAACCTGTTTGACGTTGAGACACAACAGTGCCCTTACGATGCTTATGAAACGCTGAGGAACGAGGCGCCGGTATACCAATGCCCCGTCACCAAGATGTTTGTGATCACACGCTTTGAGGATGTGCGCACCGTGCTCACAGATACCGAACGGTTTACCAGCGAAACCGCTTACCTCACTGACGCAACCGAACCCAGCCCGAGAGCAAAACAGGTGTGGAGCACGTTCGAGCAGGAGGGCTGGGTCCCTGCGAAAACGCTGAATGGACGTGACGACCCCGACCACAAGGCATTGCGGGCTGTCTTTAACGACGCTTTTCGACCCAAAAAAATTGAAGCCCTCGATGAGGAGGTTCGAGATTTAGCCTACCGACTCATCGACGACTTTATTGAGGACGGTCATTGCGACTGGGTCAGACAATTTGCCGTTCCACTGCCGCTCCTCATCATCGGTCGTCAAATGGGAGCGAACCCGGATGATATTTGGCGAATCAAAGAGTGGACCGAGGCGTTCTTCCACCGCATTAGCTTGATGCAGTCAGAGGAAGAGGAGTTGATATCGGTACGCAAAGAAATCGAAGCGCAACATTACTTTCAGCCGGTTTTCGATAAGCTCAGAGAAAACCCCAACGACTCCTTGCTGAGTACTTTAGTCAACACGGTCATCGAGGGCTGGGGACGGCCACTCAGTGACAATGAGCTGCATGCTGAAATGATGGCGGATACCTTTGTCGGGGGGTCTGAAACCACGACCAACGCGATTTCTGCAGGCGTGAAGTTGCTGATTGAGAATCCGCTGGTGTGGGCGCAACTCAAAAATGACCCCGATCGTTACCTCAAGGTCTTCATCGAGGAGGTTTTGCGATTGGAGTCGCCTGTGCAGAGCTTGATGCGAGCCACTGCCACAGACGTGGAACTAAGCGGCGTGCGCATCCCTGCGGGCAGTCTCATTAATGTGCGCTTTGGGGCAGCGAATCGAGATGAACGGCGTTTCGACAACCCGGAGCAGCTCGATCTCGAGCGCAGACAGCCTGGTGGTCATATGGCATTTGGTTCTGGCAAGCATCATTGTTTGGGTGCACCGCTGGCTCGTCGCGAGCTCCACTGGTCTTTTACGGCATTAATCGATCGTATTGATAGCTTGTCTTTTGCGACAGCAGAAACCGATATTACGTACCACCCCCACTATTTATTACGTGCCATGACGTCGCTTCCCATTACTTTCACCACGCGAGAGCGGTGATGGTTATTACCCGACAGGAGTAATCGTTACTCAGCTGATAAGCAATGACTCAAAGCCGCTTAGACGAATAAAGATTTTCTAAAATCTGAAGAAGTTCGCTATTGGGCTTGTGTAACCACGCCTCAAAGTCAGCGACGTAACGTTTATAGTCTTTGCCAAAAACTTGGCTGAATGTTTGGGCAAAGCCGCCCTCATCAACGGTTTCCCAAAACTGATAGACCTTGTCTTCGCCCTGCTCCATCACCAGATAGGCGACAAACCAGCTGCCAATACGATAAGCCAAGTCAACAGTATCGCCCTGACTCCACGCAATATTATAGAGCTTTGCTCCATCATTGAAGTATTGTGTCTTCCTCGGCACGGCAAAAGGGCCATTACCCTCCAAAGCGTTCCGCATCGCCCTTTCAAAATAAGCGAAATCTGTTCCGTAAAGCGCACTCCAAAAATCGGCGTTACCCTCAGACCACCAAGCCACGTCTGCTGAGGGGTCGTCCGCCGTTCTTCTCCCCATTTTTGCATCCACTTCCTCATAGTCGTCTGAGAAAATATTTGTCATTTGATAAACATGAAAAACCTCATGGAACGACATAATTCTGTCAGCGCGATCCTCCTTTGCCCCATGTGCATAAAAATAAAAACCATCCACAGGCCCTGACGAATTGATTCCAGCGCCACCGTTATCAACGTATTGGATGTAGGTGTCTTCGCGGCACCAAGCCGCGCTGGGGAAACCCACGTCACGCAGGTGGTCACAGTAGACAAGGTTGGCCAACCTTGCCGCTTCTGAGTCTGCGCCAGTGATCATGAGATATATGGCCTTGGCTTGATTCTTTCCGTAGTAGTCTCGTCCCATCCAAAGGGTATGGGCGTCTTGGGTGTCTTGTGTGATTTGCTCAACGACTGCAGCACTGACATCGCTAGCAGCGAAAACACGTAAGACCTCATCATCTAAAAACACCGCAGGAGTGGCGGGCGATACGACTGGCGCTGCGGGGACCCTTTGCTCGATCTGAACAATCTCAAAGCCTTGCTCTGCTGTCCGCCAATTCAGGGTAACGTCATAAGCAT
>CAJYBS010000360.1 GCA_913064795.1 uncultured Gammaproteobacteria bacterium | reverse complement strand
GGCGTACCTCTCGAATCGGCACCGTATGGTGGCTCGGCGCCCCTCGTAAACTAGGATCCGTCGAAAAACTGTACTGAGTTTTTGCCATGCAAATTGGGAAATGTCCGTACTCCCGCTGCAACGCTTTGATTTGATTTCTGACTTTTTGATCGGCAATGATCTCATCTGCGCCATAGAGATTCTGAGCAATCTGGTCGATTTTCTCCCAGAGCGGCAGTGCATCATCATAGAGGGTTCGAAACTGCGCCTGGCCGGACTCACACAGATCAACTACCGCCCGGGCAAGATTTTCCGCACCCGCGCTACCATCGGCCCAATGGGTGCAATCGATGGCTTCAACATTAAGCGCCTGACAGTGACGGCGTATTTGGTCCATTTCTTCTTCTGTATCGTCCGTAAAACGATTGATGGCGACCACTACGGGTAGACCAAAATAACCCATGTTTCTAATGTGCCGATTAAGATTACTGCAGCCCTTGTCAACCGCCTCGGGATCGGGGGTATCCAATTTATTCTTCGCAACCCCACCATGCATTTTGAGCGCCCTGACCGTCGCCACGATGACCGCAGCCGCAGGCTGGAGATCCGATTTACGACACTTAATATTGAAGAATTTTTCAGCGCCTAGTTCGGCGCCAAATCCTGCTTCGGTGACCACATATTCACCCAACCCGAGGGCAGCCTTGGTAGCAATCACCGAATTACATCCGTGCGCAATGTTCGCAAAAGGACCGCCGTGGATCATGGCCGGATTGTTCTCAAGCGTCTGCACAAGGTTGGGTTTAAAGGCATCTTTGAGTAGCGCCGCCATCGAACCATTGGCTTCTAAGTCGCTTGCATGAACCGGCTCGCCCTCGAAGTTTTGTCCAATGACGATCTTTCCGAGCTTCTCTTGAAGTTCTTCAAGATCGTTCGACAGGCAAAAGATCGCCATAATCTCTGATGCAACCGTAATATCAAACCCCGATTCCCTTGGAACACCGTTCGATGCACCGCCGAGTCCAAGATTAATGTTTCTAAGCGCACGCTCGTTCATGTCCATAACCCGGCGCCAAGTGATTCGGCGGGGGTCGATCCCAAGCGCATTTCCCCAGTGAATGTGGTTGTCGATGAGCGCGGCCAGCAGATTGTGGGCAGCACCTATCGCGTGAAAATCGCCTGTGAAGTGAAGGTTAATATCCTCCATGGGTACCACCTGCGCGTAGCCTCCTCCTGCCGCTCCGCCTTTCATCCCGAAGCAAGGCCCCAGGCTAGGCTCCCGCAGGCAGATCACAGCCTTTTGGCCGATGCGATTAAGCGCATCCCCAAGCCCAATGGTTGTGGTCGTTTTGCCCTCGCCCGCTGGCGTCGGTGAGACCGCTGTTACGAGCACCAGTTTACCGGGAGCCTTTTGCTGATGGCTCTCAATAAACTCAAAGTCGATTTTGGCCTTATGATGGCCATAGCGCAGCAGCGCGGTCTCGGGTATTCCTAGATTCTGGCCCACTTCAGCAATGTTCTTTAAATGTGCGGCGCGCGCAATGTCGATATCTGAGTCTGGCATGAGGAGGGCTCCTGAGGATCGTCTCGAGCTCGAGACCGGGCAAATTTCCGGCCGTTATAGCACGAGTTGAAGGCCCGCCGTTAGAGTATTTTTCACAATTTTTAGCGGGCTCTTAGGACTGCCGATATCGCCCTCCACCACGACTTCTCCGCCATCGCCCAAAACCAAGCATCGTGAAGAAATTCCTCTATCGCACTCTTGAATAAGAGGCCTTCGATAGACCCTTCTCATAGGGTTGGTTCAAAAAATTACGCCGTGGCTGACAAGCTAAAGAAGACCACCTGCCGCCGCGGATCGTCCATCGTTTACGATTTTTTTGAATGACCAACGGCATCCTTGGGGGCCGATCTTGGTCACCCGGCTCAAAAGGAACAGCCTGATAGCACGGGTGTCTTGACAGCCGTCAGCGTTAAAAACTGTGCTTTGTTCAGACCAGCGCGCTCCTTCGAGCAAGCCTGTGCAACGGGTGTCTAATCAGCGCGGAGTTCGACAACCCGACAGGAGAACAGCAGAGATCCATGGCGAGGTCACCCAAATTGTCCACGCGTCGCGATCGTCCTTCTCAACGCGCCAATGAGGGGACTCGAAGCCCATTGAGTTTGGGTGTAGGCTGGTTTGAATTCAGCATCTTTAGATTAAGGATTTTCATCATGAATTCGGTTCCGAATGAGTTTGACCCCGCCGACATCGCTCTGAAATCAGCCGCAGAAGTTCAAATGTACCGATCAGAGCACGCCCAAAAGGACCCGATGCGTTCCGTACTTGCGGATAATCCGGATATTTATTTTGTACCCCCAAAGCGTAAACATGAGTGGGGTCAATGGGAATTCAAGTCCGGTGCCTACTACGATACGACCCGGGGTGCCAAGCATCCCTATTGGTGTAACGAGGACCTGCCCCGGCCAACCAAAGCGCTCGAACGACTGAGGTCAGACCTACTACGATGGGGCTACTGCATGGTGGAGGATGCCTTGACTGAAGCTCAGGTCGCCGTCATTCACCAACGGGTTATCGAGCAAGCCGAGGGCGAACGATTAGCAGGCATTGCTCAGCGAACCCCGAGTGGTCAAAACATTAATTGTTGCGTGAACAAGGGACGATGCTTTGAAGGACTCATCGAACAAGATCCCGGGATTGTTCAGGGCGGACCCTTAGTTGAACAGCTAGTCACCGAGGCGATCGGTCCGAACTGGATATCGACCTCGCTGATCGCATCAATTGCACTTGAGGGCGGCGTGCCACAAGCCCTGCATCAGGATCAAGATATCGCCCTTGACTCTAAAAGCCCTTTATCGGTCAACCTGCTCACACCCATTACAGATATCGACGAAACCAATGGCGGCACTTTGGTCATCCCAGGCAGTCATATCGTTTTATCTGAGGCACTTCGAGCCAACGCACCGGTGGGAAAGCTGCCCCCCGCCATTAACCTCGACGCCAGGGCCGGCACGATGATCATTACCGATGGCCGGCTTCTACACAGCACAGGGATCAATCACACCCAAACCCCCCGTATCGTCATGCTCAATGGCATGCAGCATCCGTTACTGCGGCAACAAGAAAATTGGATGCTGTCTGTCAGGCCAGAGGTGCTAAACCGTGCAAGCCCTAAACTGCTTCAGCGTATGGGTTATCAGGCGACCAATGCCGCTCAAACCAATGAGGGTCATGGCTTTGGCGCACGGGGTCTGATTGATGAAGCGGCGGGATCAACCGTTGATTTTAGGCTCGCAGCAGATCACGGGAACTAC
>CAJYBS010000359.1 GCA_913064795.1 uncultured Gammaproteobacteria bacterium | reverse complement strand
AGATGGAGGCGGCGGATCTGGTGCTGTCAGACGCGGACATGCCGAGTTTGGGTGGTCTGTCGGTGCGAAGACAGATTCGGATGGGGCGCTCTAGCGCGCCTGCGCACTTGCCATGCATTATCGTGACAAGTCTCGAGGAGGAAGCGGTTTTAGTCGCCGCAATGCAACTTGATGCCAACGGGTTCGTTCAGAAACCGTTCAAAACACCGATGCTGATCAAGCGTCTGCTCATTGCCTTGTCAGAAACAATTGTTGAGATGCCCGGTCACCCTTATTCAGAGGTTGTGATCGATCTGGAACAGGTGGCTCTGGAGGGGGCTGGCCCCTCTTTAGGGCAATCCCACCAATCCCAACACATCCCCCTTGAACGGGATGAAAAGTACACCTTGGTTTCTCTGTTTCAGCTTCGCTCTGACATGCAGTTGGCTGAGGATATCAAAACGAAAAACGGCACTGTTTTGTTGTCAGCTGGATTCACTCTGAATGAAGCGAGAGTTCATCGGATGTGGGAACTTGAAAAAAATTTAGAGAAAACCAGCTTTAGGGTGATTGGGGGCTGGACCTAGGGCCGTGGCCTGAGGGTATCAGGGCGCCTAGTCTTTGGAATCAGCCGATGGATCTTAGAGCGGTCGAAAGTGAGCGTTAGGACACGGTGTCAGGAATTTGGGATTGAGCATGAAAAAAGAAGCAGATGCTTTATTGATAGAGTCGATGATCGAGGGATTGTCCTTGGATCAAAAAATTACGCTGGTCTCCGGTGCAAGTCTCTGGCGAACCCAGCCCATCCCAGAACAGGGGATCCCCGTCCTTAAGATGAGCGATGGACCCAATGGGGTCAGAGGCGATGGGGGTAGTAGCGCGGCATCTTTCCCGGTGGGTATCTGTATGGGCGCGACTTGGAACCGAGCGCTGATCGAAATGACGGGCGTTGCGATCGCGGAGGAGGCCAAGTCAAAAGATGTCCAAGTGGTGTTGGGTCCAACCATTAATCTCCATCGCACGCCCTTGGGAGGGCGCAATTTTGAGTGCTATTCGGAAGACCCGGTGCTCTCCGGAGAGCTCGCTGCCGCGTTCACAACCGGGGTGCAAAGCCAGGGTGTTGGGGCCTGCTTAAAGCATTTTGTTTGTAATGATTCAGAATTTGAACGACACACCATTTCTGTTGAGCTTGACGAGCGTACGCTTCGGGAAGTCTATTTAAAGCCTTTTCAAATCGCGATTGAAAAGAGTCAGCCTTGGACATTGATGGCGGCTTATAACCGAATTAACGGTGTTTACGCTTGTTCCCACCACGGTCTGTTGAATGAAACCTTGAAAGGTGAATGGGGATTTGAGGGACTGGTCATTTCCGATTGGTTTGCCGCAAAGGAAACGATTCCCAATGCTCTTGGCGGCTTAGATTTGGAAATGCCTGGACCGAGTCAAGTTTGGGGATCGGCTTTGCGCAGTGCGGTGGATGCTGGAGATGTGCCCGAAACTGTGATTGATGACAAAGTGCGGCGTTTGCTGCGCGTACTGGTGTGGAGCGGACGGTTTGACGATCCTGAGGAGAAACCAGAGTCCAGTATTGATGCCGAGACGCATCGCTCGGTGGCCTATCAAACCGCAGCAGAGGGCATGGTATTGCTGAAAAATGAAGGTGTGCTTCCCCTTCAGGCAAGTAACATACAAAAGCTGGCGGTCATTGGACCGAATGTGAAGCAGTTCCGAATCATGGGCGGCGGTTCATCATCATTAAAACCTCATTACGTGAGTACGCCACTTGGCGCCTTATCCGATCGCTTCCCCAATATGGAGATTGCCTGGCAGACAGGTTGTCCCACTTATAAGTACATACCGCCCCCAGAAGCGGCATTGCTCTCGCCGACCCAAGGGGGCGATTCCCAAACGGCTCCAGGGCTGCGCGTAAAATTTTTCAGAGATACCGCCCAGGAAGACTTGATTCGCGAGCGCGTCATTGGTCAATCGACGGTTCATGCATCGCTTCTTGCGGGTGCCGCTAAGGCCATGACGCTCGAAGGCTATTACCGGTGCGAGAGTTCAGGCCGGTATACCTTTGGGCTGTTGTCGACGGGTCGCTGCCGGATGTCGGTCAACGGTCAAGAGATGATTGATAATTGGACCGCACCAGAACCAGGGGATGCTTTTTTTATGCAGGGAACCCGCGAGGTTCGAGCGGAGTTAATCCTTGAGGCGGGAGAAGAAATCTTTTTGGAGATGGTCTTCGAGGCGAATCCAGAAGCAATGTTTAAGGGACTGCGGTACGGAATTTTAGAGCCTCAGTTTGAAGACCCGATTTCCGAGGCGGTGGCATTAGCAGCGGCTTCTGACGCGTGCCTCTTGATGGTTGGGACGAACGATGACTGGGAGACTGAAGGTCACGACCGAGACAGTCTTGATCTGCCTGGTGATCAGGATGGGTTGATCGAGCGCGTGTTGGCGGTCAATCCCAATACCGTCATCATCAACAACAGCGGGGCTCCGATCGCAATGCCCTGGGAGCCCGCTGCCCCGGCCATTCTGCAGTGCTGGTTTGCAGGTCAGGAGCTGGGTCGCGCACTGGTCGATGTCCTTTTTGGCGTGGTCAATCCGTCTGGGCGGTTGCCGTTATCGTTTCCAAAGGCAATCGAGGATATGCCTGCGGCGGGACATTATCCGGGTTCCAATGGCCAGGTCGCGTACGGCGAGGGTCTTGAGATCGGCTACCGGGGTTACGCAGCACGCAATCACGCCCCGCTCTTTGCTTTCGGACACGGCTTGTCTTATACCCGTTTCGGATATGACAACCTTGTTGTAGCCAAACTGGATGAGCACAGGGGAGACCGGGAGTATATAGACGTGAGCAATACCGGCGCTGTGAAAGGCCAGGATGTGGTTCAGGTCTACGTCAAATACCTCAACAGCCCGGTGCAGCGTCCCGCGCTAACGTTGGTGGGTTTTGAAAAAGTGGTGTTGTCCCCTGGTGAGACGGTCCGCGTCGTTTGTGATATTGCCGCGGACCGACTCAGTTATTGGGATGTTGAGGCACAAATGTTTAGGTCAGAACCTGGAACCTGTGAACTGTGCATTGGTGCCTCAGCGGCCGAATTAACCCTGTCGAGCTCTATCGATTTCGCGAGCGCGTGAGGGTTGGGGCTAATGAGTTGTAATAGCTATTGGGTTGTAAAGGCTATTGGGTGGTAAAAGCTATTGAGTCGTAAACCCTGTTTAGCCGCAAACGCTATTCAACCGTAAACCTTATTCAATCGTAAACCTTATTCAGTCGTAAGCGCCATTAAGCCTTAAAGGCTAAACCGTCAAAGGCTCCGTTTGAACGCCATTCCCT
>CAJYBS010000358.1 GCA_913064795.1 uncultured Gammaproteobacteria bacterium | reverse complement strand
CGTTTCAATTGGGTTATCGCCCCGTGCAGGGCTCGGGCTTTTATCGGCGAGTCGAGCTTGGGCCTTTTTGATGGGTCGAGACTTCGTAAGCCCCGAGGATGTACAAACTGTTTTCGAACCGGTTGCTCGGCATCGGCTTAAAATAGTCCAAGAGCACGGGGGTGGTCGAGGGAACTCAGTCGCTCAGGTGATTTTGAATGCCGTCGATGTGGTGGGATAGCCTAGGTTGGTCTGGGCGAGCGCCTATTCGCTCACCAAGGGCGAAGCGGTGGTTTAACCGCCGACTGCCGCCCGCGTCCTCTGTCCGGATGTCGCACCGGAATATCTTTATCCTCCCCACGAGAACTGGACTTGCCTTCATCTTGATGATGCTGCTCATTCTTGTTGCGGCGATCAACTACCAAAATGCGCTGGCCCATGCCCTCGCATTTTTAATGCTGGGCCTATTTCTTGTTGCCATGCTGCAAACTTACAGAAACTTGTCAGGTCTTCTCTTGAGACAACTGGCAGATGCTGAGGGATTCTCTGGTAGCCGGGTAGATGTGCCGCTGCTGATTACGACGGGTTCAGGGCGTGAGCATGCAGGCATTTTTTTGTTTTGGCCGGATCAGCCCGATCGAGATATGGTGCCAGGATTTAAAGAAGCAACTCGGGTTCTTCGCTCGCTCGTCCCAAATCAGAGAGGCTGGTACCGGCCAGAGCGTTTACGGATTGAGTCGGTCTATCCTTTAGGTTTATTTCGAGCATGGTCTTGGCTGGACCTGAAATGGCGGATTTTAAGCTTCCCCAGCCCCCTCATCGAGCCCAACCGGCCCCCATCTGCAGCTATTGTCGCCGGCGAGGCTGATCCCCCCGGTCCTGGCAATGAGGATTTTAGCCAGCTGAGGGATTACATCTTGGGAGATGATCAGCGGCATATTCACTGGCGGGCGAGCGCCAAATTGGACCGTTTAATGATTAAAGAATTCACTGAAGGCGGTGCCTCGAATCAGTGGTTGCGGCTGGACGACTTTCGGGAAGATTCGATTGAAGTGGCATTGAGTAAAATGGCGTATTGGGTGCAAGTGCTCACCCGTCAGCAGCGTCCTTTTGGGCTGGATCTAATTCAGGAAGTTCTAGAGGTCAATGATGGCCCTGAACACGAACGGGCTGCCCTCAGAGCTCTGGCGCTCTACGGCATTGAGCCGAGTTAACGGATGCTGAGCCGTCGCACAACAACTTGGATGTTAGCGGGGCAGAGTCTCATGCTGTTGCCTCATTGGGAAAGGCTGCCCCTAGTGATCGGTCTATTGACTGGGCTTGCGCTTTGTTACGGCGTGGGACGCTCACTTGAGCGACTTTCGGTATGGCCCGCCCTGATCAAGCTTGCCTGGGTGCTGCTCGGCTGGACAACACTATGGATCGAGTATCAGAGTTTGATGGTGCTTGATTTTTGGGTTGGGCTGTTGCTCTTGATGTATTCGGGAAAACTGTTTGAACTGCATCGTGCTCGAGATGTCTATCAGGTAGTCCTCCTCGGTTATTTTGTAGGGATGACTCATTTCCTATTTAGCGAATCAATCCTCCAGGCGGCGGTCACCACATTAGGGCTCCTCGCTGTCACTGGAAGTTTGGTTGCGATGCATCAAACTGCCCACCGTGGAGGCGCTCTCCAGCCGATAAAGACAGCTGGATTGGTTTTTTGTCAGGCGATCCCATTGTTGTTGATCCTGTTTGTATTTTTTCCTCGATTGAGTCCTTTTTGGACAATTCCATTGCAACAGGGCGTGGGAATCACAGGGCTGAGTACTCAAGTGACTTTAGGTGATATCAATCAACTGGTTCGCTCGGATGCATTGGCATTTCGAGCAACCTTTAAGGAGGATCCTCCTCGGTCTAAAGATTTATATTGGCGAACGCTGGTGCTCTCAGAGTTTGATGGCAACACTTGGCGAGTTGGCGGGGGGCTCTCAGACGGGCCTGATCGGCCAGCCAATGGGCGCCGGCTCGACTATTCGATGTTGGTGCAGCCAACGCGGGTGGCCTATGTGCCTTCCCTCGATCGGGTTTCGATGGTTCGGGGCGATGGTGTCCGAATTGGTCCTTTGGGAATTGTTCGCGGTGAGCGTCCGCTCTTGGATCGGCAGCGATTCGAAATGCAGAGCAGAATCACCGACCGAACTGATGAAACCTTGATGCCAACCGAGTTAGCGCGGTGGACGAACTTGCCTGAGTTAGGCAGCCCTAGAGCGCGCACTTTCGCTGATTCTTTGAGGCGTTCCGGGGCCTCTACGGAAGAGATGATCCAATCTGTGCTCGGTTGGTTCTCACAGGATTTTTTTTACACGCTCAACCCAGTGAATGGAACCGGGGATTCGATTGATCAGTTCTTGTTCGAGCATCAACGCGGCTTTTGCGAGCACTTTGCATCGAGTTTCACCTTTTTGATGCGCGCCGCGGGGGTGCCTTCAAGACTTGTTCTGGGCTATCAAGGAGGGCGCTACAATGAGGTCGGCAACTATATTGAGGTCCGCCAGTTTGATGCCCACGCTTGGTCTGAAGTCTGGATCCAAGATATCGGTTGGCAGCGCGTCGATCCGACTGCCGCCATTGCACCCAGTCGAATCGAGTCGGGTATCGGTTCACTGACGTTGTCCGAGATGGGTCTTTTTGATGGAGAAGCCTGGTCTTACTTTAAACTCCGGAGTCTGAGCTGGTTTTATGAAGCTCAGCTTCGTTGGCAAGCGATCAGTCATTTCTGGGACCGAGCGGTCGTCAATTACGATGAATCGGATCAGCTTGATTTGATCTCTTGGTTTTGGCCTGAAGTGGATGTGAGCGACCTTGGACACGTAGCGTTGGGGCTTTTCTTTATCGGACTGGGAGTGGTTTCCCTAGGGTTACTGATGCCTTCAGGGTTTTCCAATGTTAACCAGGAAGTTCGTTGGTATCGACATTTCGAGCGCCTGGTACCTGAGCGAGCGTCAAGGACACAGAATTTGACTGTGGGTGTTGAGCAATTGCACCGAGACTGGTTCGAGGTCGAACCACAGACCGCGCCCTTGGCTGCCTCTTTTGTAAACCGTTTTGTTGCGCATCGTTATCGGAGCAATGAGCTCGTCTCGTCAAGGGCAGTTTGGAGCGCGTTGATGATACTCAGATGGGAATTGATGATCTTCCGTTTAAAAATGATGTGGCAGCGCTTTCGATGAGCGGGCTCACGGTCGTTCCTGATGCCAGGGCACTTTTTTTATCCGAGGTGAGCAGAGCAAACCCTGTTATCGAAGACTGCGAGCGCCGACGCGCTCGGCCCTTGCTACTGGACTTCCTACGCTGTCGGGCAAAGCTGCGAGACGAACAC
>CAJYBS010000357.1 GCA_913064795.1 uncultured Gammaproteobacteria bacterium | reverse complement strand
TTCGGGAGCTCGGGGTTCTCCTTGAAAAAAAAGATTAGTCGGGTTCGACAGGTTTCTCAACTCGATGTGCCGGATGGCAGGTTGGGTGACCGTGCTTTTGAACTCGCCAACATCAATCAAGCGCTACTGAATTACAAATCCGGTGAGCATCGCGCGCTCGAGTTCGATCGGGTCTTCGCCCGTTTTAAAGAGCTGACGAACATTCGACTCAATTCGCTTAATGAATCCAGTTTTGCCACTAGTGGAGGTTATCTCATCGAATTGGCTGATTTGCATCAAAGTGAGTAGTTCGCTCTGGATCAGTGGTAAGTTGGCTTTGAAAGTATCACTCGTTGGGGCATCTCGAGTTTGCAGGCTGACGGTAATTTGGAGATATCGCATCTTGCCCTTAACGTCAAAATTGGTCACGACCGGAGGTACTTCCACATAAATAAAAGGTCGATCATCAACGAAGGTACCGGCGTTTTCCGTGGTGCTAACGTCGCCGAAGTAGAAGTAAGCGCCGATGCCTCCACTGACTAGCAAGAGGGCGGCGAGGATACCTGAGAGTAGGAGTTTGTTCATGTAAAGGTGCCTGTAATGGGTTGAAGAGGCGGCCTGGGCGCAGTCCCTCTCTGTGTTTCGTATTGGCTATTGATGATTCGAGGTCAAGACTTAAGGTAAGACCCTGATGCGCCTTTTTAAGGGGGGGGGTAGGAGACGCATCAGGGTCTTTTTCCAAACGCAAGGAAAGGGGGGGATCCTCGCGCTGAAACCGTTTTAAAAGAAATCCTCTCTGACTAGACTGTTGCAATTAACTAAGCAATCGTTGTGCCAGGTTTTTCGATCTCGAAGTTATTGTTGGCTAAAGGACTTAAAAAAATCGGGTTGAGCGCCTGACTAAAGCCACCGATCCCGGCGAGTATATGTCCTCTCGGGTTTGGGTGTCATCACGCTGAGCGACACAAAGATCTGTCTCCAACTGTCTGCGACCAAGCGAATTGCCCTATTTTTACAGGGTTTCGCTGTTTATTCTAAGGACGGGTGGCCAATTTTGAGGAAGCTTCAGGGTCGTAATCGCCGGGATTGAGTTCGAGCGGCGGAGGCTCGACTTGTCTCGAGTCTGAGCTCAAGCCCTTACCATGAGGATCACAATTTAAGGATTTAATGATGCAGACTGCTGTCGCTCCGGACGTTGCTGGCTTCAAAGAGGATGGGATGACCTAGACTCTTACCGGGGTTTGAACGGTTTCGGTGCGTTGCAGCAAAGCAATGCGCCGGGACGGTGCGTCCACGTTTGCTCTTAACAACTCAGATCTATCTGTGTTGTGGTGAGAGGAGTCGTTGAGTTTCGAATTACGGGTAAAGAGAATGATCGTGATGCTGGAGGTCTGCTCGCCTCGAGGGCAGAGCAGCTTGATCATAGGATTAACATCGCATCGCCGTAGCTAAAAAATCGATATTCCTCGGCGATCGCGATCCTGTAGGCTTCAGACATCAGCGAATGCCCCGCGAGCGCGCTGACCAACATCAAAAGTGTGGAGCCAGGAAGATGAAAATTGGTCAACAGTGAATCGACGATTTGAAACTCATAGCCTGGGTAGATAAAGATACTTGTCTCTCCTGCGCCACTTTGGAGTACCCCGTTGGTCGCCGCTGATTCTAGTGCTCTAACGCTGGTTGTCCCTACCGCGAGAATGCGTCCGCCGGTTTCTCTGTGACGAAAAATGCTCTTCGCTGTTTGATCGGAGATTGAGAACCACTCTTCGTGCATGGTGTGGTCGCGGATGTCACTGACCTGGACGGGTTGAAAGGTGCCCGCACCTACATGCAATGTGACCATCTCTTGACCAATTCCAAGGTCTGCAATCATCCCGAGCATGGATGAATCGAAATGGAGTCCTGCTGTAGGCGCGGCGACCGCGCCGGCGGTCTCGGCGTAAACGGTTTGGTAGCGAGTTTGGTCATGAAGGTCCGGTTGTCGTTTGACGTAGGGTGGAAGAGGAATTTGTCCGTGCTCAGCAGAGATTATTGATACACCTGGTTCAGGAAACTCAAGCTCAAAGAAACGATCCTTCCGACCTGTCACGCGAACAACAAAGGCACCGCTTGTCAGGATGATCTCTGTCCCCGGTTTAGGGGCTTTGCTGGCACGAATTTGCGCTAGGGCGGTTTGCTTGCCGGTGATGCGCTCCAGCATGATTTCGACGTGTCCTCCCGAAGATTTTCTGCCGGTGAACCGTGCTGGGATGACCTTGGTGTTATTAAAAATCAGCAGGTCTTGAGGTGACAGATACTCGGTGATGTTGGCGAATGACCGGTGCTCAATCGTGCCAGTGTTGCGATGAATCACCATTAACCTGGCATCTCGGCGTTGCGCAGGCGGATGTTGCGCGATGAGGTGTTCGGGTAACTGATAATCAAAGTCTGCTTTTTGCATGGGCGGGGCCCTGTTTAATGAATGGGGGACGCAACGCGCCCTCGCAAACCAATCACGAGTGGAGGTCGTATCATAACCACTATCGTATCGAGGCTCAGCTCCTATGTTTTCTTGGTTTAAAAAAGATCCAGTAGCAAAATTAAAAAAAGCGTATTTGGCAAAACTCGAAGCAGCAATGATGGCCCAACGCAATGGCGATATTCGGGGTTACTCGGCATTAACAGCAGAAGCCGAGGCGATTCGCGAGGAAATGGAAATCGCTGCGCAACACGCGATTTGAATATCGGCGCGTTTAGCCTCTCAGAGGCTTCGGCGGAAGAAAGCAGACTGCTTCGAACATTGGTTGTCCTCGCACAAGCGCAGCAACTTACGCCCTCTTTGTTGGCGCATCCGTCCTTAGGGTATCCCTACTGGCGCCTAAAGTGCAGCTGGATGGAGTTGAGCCGGGCCTATTGTGATAAATCGATGGGATTAATGAATCTTGTGACCCTGCAGAACGTTTTGATGGACCTTTCGGGTCGTTCGATTATCGGAGGAGATAACTTCACCGAGGACTGCGGACCCGCGATCGCTGTCCAGAGAGTTTACGAAGATCCCGCCGGGACAATCCTTGCTTATCTTCAGATAGATATTTCAGCACTTGCTGGGCAGTTCTAAACCCGTTTCCAAGCGTTCAGGGTTACTTGGCGCAAAGTTCTGGTATAATTTCGCTCGCAACGTGCCGGGGTGGCGGAACTGGTAGACGCGCCGGATTCAAAATCCGGTTCCTTCACGGGAGTGCCGGTTCGATCCCGGCCCTCGGTACCAATGAGTTATCTAACACCAACACTTTCCTGAAGTTTTAATCATGCGCTGACCGCTGCATTTTGTGCAATTAAGGCGCATTGAGCAATATTGCCACCTCAGTTTTCGTACCCGCTTGACTATCA
>CAJYBS010000356.1 GCA_913064795.1 uncultured Gammaproteobacteria bacterium | reverse complement strand
CCCATCTCGTCGTAAACCGCCTGCTCGAACAAAGCTTGGCCGATACCCTGCGCCAGCCCGCCATGCACCTGGCCTTCAACAATCATCGGATTAATGATCGTGCCAAAATCATCGACCGCCACAAATTGAACAACCTCTGTGACACCCGTATCGGGATCGATTTCGACTTCGCAGATATGTGTCCCTGCAGGATAGGTAAAATTAAGGGGATCATAGAACGCTTTCTCGGCAAGACCGGGCTCAAGATCATCTGAAGGCCAATCGTGATTAACGTAGGCTGCAAAGGCAATTTCTTGAAACGTCTTTGTTTCATTACTATCCCCTTTTTTGTAGACCGGTGCGTCAAATGAAATGTTATCGACCTCGGTATCTAGCAGCAGTGCCGCAATCTTACGCCCCTTCTCCACGACCTTATCGGCGGCTACCGACAAAGCAGACCCGCCCACCGCCAGTGATCTAGAGCCATAGGTGCCCAGACCAAAATCAAGTTTACCGGTATCGCCATGAACGACTTCTACATCGTCGATTGGGAGGCCAAGTCGATCGGCGACCAACTGTGCGAAGGTGGTCTCATGCCCTTGTCCGTGGCTGTGGCTCCCCGTTAAGACGGTCACTGATCCGGTAGGATTTACCCTGACCTCTCCTGATTCCCAAAGGCCAACCCCTGCTCCCAAAGCCCCAGCGACCTGGCTAGGCGCCAGTCCGCAAGCCTCGATATAACAGCTCAGGCCAATTCCCCGCAATTTTCCACGGGCTAGCGCCTCGATCCGCCGCTGCTCGAACGCATCGTAGTCAGCCATCGCAAGCGCCTTGTCCAAACTCGCTTCATAATCACCGGTGTCATACTCGAGTGCCACCGGGGTTTGGTAGGGGAACTGATCCTTACCAATAAAGTTGCGTCGGCGGAGCTCAGCGGGGTTCAGCCCCATTTCACCCGCCGCCTTCTCAACAATTCGCTCAACCAAATACGTTGCCTCAGGACGCCCAGCCCCGCGATACGCATCCACCGGCGCCGTGTTGGTGAAGACCGAGTTGACTTCGACGTAGATTGCCGGTGTTTTATACTGCCCGGCGAGCAGAGTGCCATAGAGATAGGTCGGCACGCTCGATGCGAACGTTGAAAGGTAGGCACCCATATTGGCGGTCGTATTGACTTTGAAGGCTAAAAATTGACCCTTAGCATCCATCGCCAGAGCTGCTTGGGTCACATGGTCTCGACCGTGGGCGTCGGTTAAAAAAGATTCGCTGCGCTCGGCCGCCCATTTAATGGATAAGCCCAACTTCTTTGATGCCCAAGCCAGAGCCGTTTCTTCGGAGTAAACAAAAATCTTTGATCCGAACCCGCCTCCAACATCAGGCGCTATGACCCTGAGCTTATGCTCCGGCGCGATTTGCACAAAGGCAGTTAAGATTAGCCTGGCCAAATGAGGATTCTGGCTCGTCGTGTGCAGCACAATCTCGTCGGTTCCTGAGTTGTACTCAGCCATGGCCGCCCTGGGTTCGATCGCATTGGGAATTAGGCGATTATTGGTGAGCTCGATGTGGGTCACATGGGCAGCAGAGGCGAACCCTGCTTCTGTCGCCGCCTCGTCTCCTAAGCTCCATTCGTAACAAGTATTGTTGGGCACTTCTGGGTAAAGCTGCTCATTTTGAGCGGCAGTCGCTGCATCGACCACTGGATTCAGCTCCGCGTAATCCACCATCACCCGCTCGGCGGCATTTTTGGCCGCCTCTTTGGTTTCAGCAACAACCAAGGCCACCGGCTCACCCAAATAATTGACCCGTTCACCGGCCATCACTGGATGCATGGGCTGACGCATTTCACTGCCATCTTTGGAATGAATCATCCAGCCGCAGGGTAATCCGCCAAGCCCATCGGCTGCGACATCAAGACCGGTTAGCACAGAGATCACATCATCCATCTCAAGCGCCTCGGACAGATCAAAGCGCTTAATGTCAGCTCTGGCATAGGGTGAGCGCACGAAGTGGCCGTAGGTCATTCCCACCTGCTGGATGTCATCTGTGTACCGTCCCTTACCCGTGATGTAACGATGATCTTCTTTGCGAAGAATTCTTTGACCGACTAATGATCCACTCATGACTGTTGCTCCTTCATTCCTTGCGCCCCCTGCAAAACTGCGGCGACAATATTTTGATAGCCAGTGCACCGACAGATATTTCCCTCAAGTCCAGCACGAATCCCCGCGGGGTCGAGCGCTTCTTCTTTTTGCACTAAATCAACAGCAGACATAATCATCCCGGGTGTACAAAAACCGCACTGCAGGCCATGACATTCGTTGAAAGCTTGCTGCATTGGATGATGGACCTCGTTCTGCGCAAGCCCTTCAATGGTTGTCAAGGTTGAACCATCACACTGGACCGCTAGAATTGTGCACGCCTTAACAGCGTCACCATCTAGATGAACCGTACAGGCGCCACATTGACTGGTATCACATCCGACGTGGGTCCCGGTGAGGTGCAACTGCTCACGAACAACGTCGACAAGGGTCGCATTGGCCGCGCAGTGGACTGTGCGGTTGCGCCCATTCACTTGTATTTTTATTACTTCCATTAGCTTTCTCCTGCTCTATCCCTTTCGCCTAAACCCTAAAGTAGGGCCCCACTAGCATGACCAACGACTCCTAAACTACTCTCTTTCTATTTGCGTCGATTTTGACGCTTGCTGCTTGTCACTTTTTACTTATCCCTTGCTGCTGCTCGCTTGCGACGCTTTGTTTCTCGCTGGCCGCTTGTTTCACCTAATTTTGCTTCTCATTCTATTGTCGGTGCTAACGCCTAATCATTTCATCGGTTTTTACCTGAATTTGACCGCTATGAATCTCGATGAATGTTGGTTCTCTCTGGCAAATACGGACTTGCCGACATCCTTTTGAGCTTGAAGCAATGTAGCACTCTGGATCGGGCTCTGCCCAGCTTTCAGCCGATTTGAACCTGATTCTTATGATCTATCCGATAATTGCTCCGTGACATGCCTCATCTACTGCTCCGTCAATCATCCCCGCACCTCTACCGATGAATCCGGACCCTGCAAAGATCAGCTGTTTGTTTTCAACCATACCTTCCTTCGAAGTTGTGTGGTTAAGGGGTGCCCTGATTACCAAAAACATCTCACCTTTTTCGCGAATTTTCCGTCCCAGAATCCTCGCGCTGCGTCGGCCTTAGATGCCATCATTTTTGGCTTGGTCCATTTTTGTATAGAACCCTCTTTGTATAGAACCATCTTTGTATTGAGCCAATTTCGCATAGTGCCCCTTTTGAATAGTGCCTCTTTTGAATGGTGCCTCTTTTGAATGGTGCCTCTTTTGAATGGTGCCTCTTTTGAATAGTGCCAATTCTGAAT
>CAJYBS010000355.1 GCA_913064795.1 uncultured Gammaproteobacteria bacterium | reverse complement strand
GTAGGCAGAGCAAGCAAGGGAAACAAAACAATACAAAACCAGCCCATGCTGGCCACTTTTGAGTTTTGATCGTCAATGCCGGTCCACTCCAAGATGGCAGGGAGTGCCAGAACGATGGTCATGCCAGCGATCACAAATATTTCGCGCCAACCAAATAAGCGGGTCCTTTCGTCATAGCTGTCGGCGAGTTCGGCACCCCAAGATTGGTGCGAGATAGCAAGCATCGTGTAACCCACATATAGCGCGATCAACCAGAACAGCAAATAAAAAGGGGTGACCGCTTCAGGGTTCGGGATAAAGATGTGATAAACAGAGACCACTAAAATAGGAACCGAAATTGCGATCCAATGCTTACGACGGCCCCAGCGGGTTTCAAACCGGTCGATGATATAACCCATTGCGGGATCAGTAACGACATCCCAGACTCTCGCCACTGTAAAAATAAGTCCAACGGTAATGAGAGAGAGTCCCAGCCCTTCGCTGTAGAATCGTGGCAGATAGACGGCAATGGGCATCCCCATCGCAGCCATCGGCAGAGAAATGCCCGAATAAGCGGCCAGAGTCCAAGGTTTTAAAGGTTGCTGCATTTGTCTTGCTCGACTTAAACCTAAAGCTGATGCTACACCAATTCGATGTGGAATTTCTTCGTCGTGCGGCGGGGAACTAAAGTGTTCTAAAGACTAGTATAAATAAGTCACTGGTGTAGGCTAATGTTTCGAATGAACGCGTTTTAGCCTTTCAATAAGGAAGCCCGTAGTGCCACCTTCTGAAACCCCTCAACCTCTGATTCTGATTGTTGACGATGAAGTCCGGATTCTCAGTGCGCTGAAGCGATTGCTCCGACGTGAGCCTTATCGGTTGGCGACGGTGAGCTCTGGAGAGGAGGCTTTGGCGCTGCTGGATCAGCAAAAAGTCGATCTGGTTCTGTCAGATTTCAGAATGCCGGAATGCAATGGCCTTGAGCTGATGGCGATGATTCAAGCGCAACATCCAGAGACATGCCGAATTTTGATGTCAGGCAATGCCGATTTCCAGTTGGTGATTCATGGCATTAACGAGGGGTTAATCGAACAGTTTGTGGAAAAACCTTGGGCTGATGAGACTCTGAAAATCTCCCTGTCAAAGTTGATCGCTGCCCATCAACTGCAAATTAAAAATAAGGAGCTGCTCGCAACCGTGCAAGCGCAGAACCTGCTGCTCACCCAAGAGTCCGAGAAAGTTCAGCGGGAAATTCGGCAGAAAGAGCGACTCTTTGCAACCATCAGCCATGAAATCCGCAATCCTTTGCATGGTCTACAGGGCATTTTAGAGATTCTTAGCCAAGACAGCCCGGAAGACCAAAAAAAACTGTTGAGCTCGGCGATTAGCAGCGCATCCTTTATGCGGACAATTCTTGATGATGTTTTGGACTACAGCAAAGCCGAGGCGGGGATGCTGGTATTACAAGAAGTTCCATTCTCGCCAGTAGATCTGGTAAATGACTTAGTCAATTTGATGCGGCCAATGGCGATCGGAAATCAGCTGAGCCTAGAAGTTGTGAGCTCGGAGGCGCTGAAGGAACGTTACTTCAAGGGAGACGATTTTCGAATTCGCCAGATTCTCAATAATCTTATCTCCAATGCCATCAAGTACACCGAGCGTGGCGGGGTTGTCGTTGAAATTACGGAAGTTGAGGGGTTGCAATTCTCTGTGACGGACACAGGGATTGGTATTCCAGCAGAAAAAATGGGGTCGCTGTTTGATGCTTTTGTCATGAGCAGCGAGTTGCACGACCGTGAATTTGGCGGCACTGGACTGGGGCTGACGATTGCGAAGAATTTGACGGATTTGATGCAGGGCACAATTTCGGTGAGGAGCAATGATGAGGGCGGAAGCATGTTCACCGTGAATCTCCCTTTAGAGGAAGCCGCGCCGCCAGAGCCTAAAAGTGATCATCCGAAAGAATTAGGACAGTTCTTGAGCGGGTTGCAGGTTGCGGTGGTTGATGACATGCCGGCCAATTTGATCATCGTTGAAAACTTGTTGCCCCGATATGGCGCTGAGGTTTATGCGTTTGACAGCGGCGAGGCGCTCCTTGATTTTTTGAATGAGTCCGGGAAGATCCCACACCTCTTCTTATTGGACATTAATATGCCGGGGCTTCAAGGGGATGAGGTCTTGATCAAAATTAGAGCTTCGAATCAGGCGCTTGCCGCTGTGCCTGCCTTCGCGATGAGCGGCTCTGTAAATTATGCAGGCAGTGAGAAAATTGTGGAGCTGTTCACCGGATTGTTCAGCAAGCCATTTTCAGTCGGCCAGTTATTGAATTTAGCGAGACAATTTACACCTGAAGTTGCGAATTTGCGGGGCGCAGCATTGGCTGCAGATGGGAGCGTTGATTCAAGACAGCGCGAAAAAACGCTCACTCAGGAAGAAGGTTTTGATTCCTCCGAGCATGATCAGTCTGGAGATTCTGAGTACATCCAGGCGGTTTGGAGTCAGATCGAGGACGAAATGGGCCTTGAATTGCTGAGAGAACTCGTCGGGGCGTTTACATCGAGCTTGCGCACATCGGTCGAGCGTTGCGCCGAGGAAAATATTTCCGGACAAGATTTGATTGATGTCGCCCATGCCCTTAAGCCGACAGCGACCATGCTGGGCCTTCAAAAATTATCAGACTGTTGTCATCGCGTTGATGATTTGAAAGGCCAATCAGAAGCCCTTGCCTTAGCACTTCGCAGTGAACTCTCCGAGCAAATGATGATGGCTGAGGCTATGATCCAAAGGGAAACAAATGAGAGGCGTTTGGCGCTCTGAGCCAAATTATGAACCCGCCTGAAATCAATTTTGCCGCGCTATGCCATAAAAAAGCGAGTCATCGGGACCTTCTTGTTCAAGAAGTGCCAATGCCTCCTCGACCTAGTCATGATGAAATTCAAGTCGAGGTTGTTGCCGCGGGAATCCAATTTAGTGATTTGCTAAGGTTCTCTGGTAATTATCAAACGATTTCGGCCTTTCCGTTTGTGGTCGGTAGCGAGGCTGTGGGTACCGTTTGTTCAGTGGGGTCCGGTGTTCGTCATCTTAAGGTGGGTGATTCTGTTTTGGCGCCCGTGGGTTGTGTTCGCCGCGCAAACACGGCTGCGCAATCAACGATCCTTGTGCCCGAGGGAGTCGATTTGCAAATTGCAGCCTCTTTTCGGAACAACTACCAGACAGCATTAGACGGACTGACCCGGGCTCATCTACAACCTGGAGAGGTGCTTTTGGTCCATGGCGCCGCCGGCGGCGTCGGTCTGGCGGCCATTGATTTGGGTTTGCAGATTGGCGCGAGAGTCATAGGTGTTGTGAGTAATGAGGCTAAAAAAGCCATCGTTGCTCGATATGGTGCCGAAGTCATC
>CAJYBS010000354.1 GCA_913064795.1 uncultured Gammaproteobacteria bacterium | reverse complement strand
ACGAAAACCATTTCCGCTTGAGAGTCCTTCGCGAAGAACTCTCCGTAAGGCCCGAAGATCGTCACCTTATCCCCAGGCTTTAAAGTAAATAGATAGCTGGACATCTTGCCAGGCGGGAAATCTGTCCCCGGAGGCGGTGAGGCAACTCGAATGTTAAATTTCATCACCCCTTTTTCTTCAGGATAATTGGCCATCGAATAGGCTCGGACCGTCGGCTCATCCACTTTAGCTTCATGATCGAAAACGCCGAACTTAGTCCAATCCCCTTGGTAGTCTTCTTCGATCACCATGTCTTTGTACTGGATGTGGTAAGGGGGAATTTCAAACTGGACAAAACCACCGGCTCTAAAATCGACTTCCTCGCCCTCGGGCAACTTCAATACCAGCTCTTTGATAAACGTGGCGACATTGTGGTTCGAGATCACCTCGCATTCCCAGCGCTTAACACCAAAGAACTCCGGCGGAACTTCGATCTTCATGTCCTGCTTAACCGCTGTTTGGCAGCTGAGTCGCCACCCATCTTTCGCCTCACCTCGGGTAAAATGACCGGCCTCGGTTGACAGCATTGAACCGCCGCCCTCGACTACCCGGCACCGGCACTGACCGCAGGTACCACCACCGCCGCACGCCGATGAGAGAAATATTCCAGCATCTGCCAGCGTGTTGAGCAACTTACCACCGGAACTTGCAGACAGTGTTCGGTCAGGATCTTCGTTGATGACAATGTTGACCGCACCCGTTGACACTAATTGCTTTCTTGCGAGCAAGATCACCGCGACCAACGCCATGATGATGGCCGTAAACATGCCAACACCTAAAACAATTTCCGTATTCATAATCTGCAATACTTCCTTTTACTATAGAGAGATACCACCGAAGGACAAAAAGCCTAGCGACATCAGGCCCACGGTAATAAAAGTGATCCCTAAGCCTCGAAGGCCCTCAGGCACGTCACTGTATTTCAATTTTTCTCGGATACCGGCAAGGACCACGATAGCAATTGCCCAACCGACTCCTGACCCGATGCCATACACCACGCTTTCGGTAAAGTTATACGAGCGATTCACCATAAAGATGCTACCGCCTAAAATCGCACAATTTACCGTGATCAATGGCAAGAATACGCCGAGGGAGTTGTAGAGTGCGGGTACATACTTGTCGAGAAACATCTCTAGGATTTGCACCATTGCAGCGATCAGACCGATGTAACTTAGGTATCCCAAGAAACTCAAATCAACTTCAGGGAAACCAGCCCAAGCGAGCGCGCCATCGGCCAACAAAAAGCCATAGACCAAATTATTCACAGGCACAGTGATTGTTTGCACCACAATCACGGCGATGCCCAGTCCGATGGCCGTTTCTATCTTTTTCGAGACCGCAATAAACGTGCACATGCCAAGGAAGAACACCAGCGCCATATTTTCAATGAACACTGCACGCACAAACAAACTCAAGTAATATTCCATAGCCTCGCCCCTAACTGTGCGACATCGCAGTATGCTGTCCGATTTGATACTCCGGTGCTTCCACCTGATCTTTCTTCCAAGCTCGCAGCGCCCAGATCAACAACCCAATAATAAAAAATGCGCTGGGTGCCAATAGCATCAAGCCCATCGGCGTGTACCAACCGCCTTCAGTCACTAAAGGCATAACCTGAATGCCGAACAAACTACCGGAGCCAAAGAACTCTCTGATTGCCGCGACCGACATTAAGACTGCCGAATAACCTAGACCATTTCCCAGACCGTCTAAGAAACTCAATCCGGGAGGATTTTGCATAGCAAAAGCTTCTGCCCGCCCCATCACAATGCAGTTGGTAATGATTAATCCCACAAACACGGTAAGCTGCTTTGAAATGTCATAGGCGACTGCGCCCAGTATCTGATCAACCACGATGACCAATGAGGCAATAATTGTCATCTGCACGATGATGCGAATACTCGAAGGAATCCGAGCCCGAATCAACGATATAAAGAAGTTTGAGAATGCACACACCACGGTCAGTGCAATGCACATCACCGCGGCAACACTCATTTGCGTCGTCACAGCAAGCGCTGAGCAAATACCCAAAATTTGTAACCCAATCGGGTTATTGTTAAAGATCGGATTCAGTAGAATTTCTTTTACATTTGACATGATCGTTCTGCGCTCCTCAATCTAGCCGCTGAGGCTTCCCAACAGGGGGCCGTCACCTTCATCGCCCACCCCGTAGGCGCTTAAGTGGTCTACCCCTTTACTGGTGAGTGTTGCACCACTTAACCCATCGACTTGATGGATCGCTTCAGCGGCGTTTGGATCAACCGCTCCCTTAATGACGCGCATTGCGACGCCGCCGTTACTCGCGTAGATCTGTTTGCCCGGCCATTTCGCCTTCCAAGCGGGGTTATCAACCTCACCCCCTAAGCCTGCGGTTTCGGTGTGCTCATAAAACGTGATGCCCGATACAGTATTACCGTCGGCTTCTAGCGCAAGAAACCCGTAAAGCGTAGACCAAAGCCCGTAGCCATGGACCGGCAGAACAATACGGTCGATTCCAGACTCTGAACGCAATAGATAGATCATTGAGAAATGCTCTCGGCGGTTGATCGACGCAATATCCTCTAGGTCGTTCAACGCTGACGACAAGGCAGGATCTTTAGCTGCCTTTCGTTGGTCATAATCTGTAAAACTAATTTCAAGTTCCTGCTCAACGGCTTCGACTTCTGTTGGGGTTAACAACTGTTTGGTGCGTAAATCAACAATTCTGGGTTCGAATCGAGCAAACAACGTGTTGATATCATCAACCCGAGTCACTCCCTCTTCAAAGAGACCTGCCGCGATCAACACATTTTTACTTTTATCTAAGGCTTTGTTCTCAATTCTTCGTTCTTTGAGCGCGACCGCTGAACCAGCAACGACGATCGCGCAAAACAGGCAAACCACCAACGCGATGACGATTACATTTTGAATCGAATCCTTGTTAAATCCCGGCGAATCAGACACGAGCGAGTCTCCTTCTGACGTTGGCTCTAACCACTGACCAGTCAAACAGCGGTGCGAACAAATTAGCAAACAAGATCGCGAGCATCATGCCTTCTGGGAAGGCTGGGTTGACCACTCGAATCAGCACGCACATCACTCCGATTAAGGCGCCGTAGGCCCAGCGACCGGTGTCAGTCATTGCCGCCGAGACCGGATCCGTCGCCATATACACCATGCCAAAGGCAAAGCCCCCCAGGACCAAATGCCAGTGCCACGGCAGAGCGAACATTGGGTTGGTCGATGAGCCTATGGCATTAAACAAAAGAGAGGTTGCAATCATACCCAGCAGCACACCGCCCATGATCCGCCAGGAGGCGACCCGGGTGATCAATAAAATAGCGCCTCCCACAAAGATTGCGAGGGTCGACACCG
>CAJYBS010000353.1 GCA_913064795.1 uncultured Gammaproteobacteria bacterium | reverse complement strand
GGGTGACAGCCGGCCGGGTCTGTCGAGAACGCATCATCGGTTGTATCCCAATCCAGAAATCGCCGATGAGATTACAGAGAGCCGATTTCAAGGGTTTAACGAAATTATTGTTAATGAAGACTATGCGGTGGCGGCTTCGATCCAGCGCAATATCGGTTCTGGGGCTCAGCAATACCACCTCTTCGGCCGCAATGAACCAGCACTGCACCATTACCATAATGTGATTCGCGGGGCGCTGAATTTGCCGGGGTTGGTAACCGCAGAAGGCGGGAATTCTTAGCACCCATTTTAAGACAGAATGCTCAGCAAGACGCCTAAGAATGGGCGGCTCTAGAGGTTGCAGTGAAGGTCCGCCATGAGTCATCATGAGACTAATCGCGTCATAGCATCGATGAAATAATCAAACCGATTGATAGAAGGAAAACACATGTCAGAGCAGCTCCGTAATCTTGATCGCTGGCCAGAACAAGAAACCCGTGGCCACCGCATACCAGGTTCTCGCTACACCGCGAAAGAATTTATGAATCAAGAGTGGGAGGGTATGTGGACCAAAGTTTGGCTTTTGCTCGGACGTGAAGCAGAACTCCCTAATCCTGGCGATTGGCAAATGGAAGAAGTTGGACCTGAAGAGATCCTGATGGTCCGCCAGAAAGATGGCTCTGTGAAAGCGTTTTACAATGTCTGTCAGCACCGGGGCAATCCTTTGGTCTCGGAGTCAAAGGGCACGGTTCTGCGCCGTTTTGTTTGCAAATATCACAGTTGGGCCTTCACCCCTGACGGAACCCTAAACTTCGCACCCGATAAAGAAGATTTTCCTGAGGGAAACCCGTGTGGGAAAGTTCGACTTCAGGAGCTTTCCTGCGAAACCTTTGCAGGTTTTATTTTCGTCAATATGGATCCGCATTGTCAGTCTCTGCAGTCGTATCTCGGTCCGATCTGGGACGATTGGGCGGCGCGGGATATTCATACTTGGCGACGAACCATGGCCAATACCATGTGGCTGCCCTGTAACTGGAAAATTGTGTTGGATAACTTTAATGAGTCCTACCATGTCCCGACTGTGCATCAGGGGGCGACGCCAGACACGGATCGCAAAGCCATTCGAGGGCATATCGATACGTATTTCAAAGAGACGCAATTTGATTTGTCTGATGAAGGCCACAACCGGATGGTGATGAAAGGCGGATTCAGCGTGGGGTCAACCGATGCGGAAGGGAATATTCTTGAGCCGCTAGCGTCTCAGCTGCGGTATTGGGAAATTGATCCAGAAGCCTTCAAGGGGCGGCCAGAAGCGACTCGCGAGGCGCTTCAGCAGGCGAAGCGCAGGCTTGGGCCGGAACGGGGTTATACCCATTACGACCGAATCCCAGATGAGCAGTTTACCGATGCGTTTCACTACACCTTGTTTCCTAATTTCGCCGTGTCGGTTTGGTCCGATGGATTCCATTTTCTGCGAGCCAGGCCCCATCGATCTTATTCTTAACTGTGTTTTTTTGATAACTGCTGGTATGCATGACCTGGAGCGATTCACGCTGTCTCCAAACACTGCTGGCATGCGGTGTCCAACGTCATTGCGACCGAGGGCCACACCGAGGCGCCACTGAAGATGTTGACCTATGGCGAAGATTCAATCGGGGCCGCTATTGAAGAAGACGTTGCTGTTTTCGTGACCCAGCAGCGCGGATTTAGGTCGCGGGGCTTTCAAGGGGTTTATCTTTCGAATCAGGAAAAGCGGATCCGCCGGTACCATGAGCTGATTGATGATTATATTGAAGGGCGGTTGCCGAAAGAGGTCTCCTAGGGACTGAATTCGAATTGTTTCTTGACGGTTCAGCGAGCCAATTCTGCGCTAGGTCTGAAGGGGCGACTCAGACGTGAGTGTCTCTGGATAGCAGATCGATGCCTTGTCAGCGACTGGGACTTGTTCGAGGAAGAGGCGCCATACGAGGCTATGATTTTTTCTCAGTGCAAGGCATCGCGCCCAACTGTGAATGGGAATTTAACGCAGTAGAACGAATGGGAGACAGCAGATGAGTGAGCTTGAAGACCGCTTAGCGATCCAAGATGTAATGACGCGCTATGCAGCGGGTGTCGATGATCGTGATTTCGAGCAGTACCGAGGGTGTTTTGCTGATGACGTTGAAATCGTCGGGTTTGGTGGTGATCCGGTAATCGGTGCAGACCGCTGGACAGAGGATGTTAAGGGCAAGCTCGCGGTTTTTGGACAGACTCAGCATATGTTGGGCCCTCAATTGGTCTCAATAGAGGGTGATAAGGCGTCTGCTCGTACCGATGTGCAAGCGATGCACTATATGGCCGATGATCCAGAGACCACCTTGATACTTTGGGCGACTTACTTCACCGATTTGAAACGGGAAGCGACGGGCTGGAAGATTGCTCGTCACGAGCTCGTTCGACGAGGCACGCGCATCCAAAAGGGTTAGTGCCTAGCAACCCTTGATCACAGGTCGCGCAGTATCAAAGCTTTCGCTAACCCCGTTTCTAACCTCCAATGCTTGTTCAACGTCTAGCTGCAACGCTTAGAACTAAGCTTGATCAGCATGAGCATTGTTCTTGGTGGTCCCCTCAAACTTGGGTTTCAACGCAAAAATAGGGATCTCTTGGGACGTCCGGGTTTGGTAGACAGCAAACCCAGGATTAAAGTTCACGAAGTCTCTCCAGATCCTTGCTCGGTGGTCGCCGATAATTCGTTCTGCGATATAGGTGCCCGTGCCGTCTGGTGAGTGGATCACTGTGGTTGGATTAGCAGACAGATTGAGCGCCCAACCCGGGTTGCCGCCCTGGCCGCCGCGAGAGCCGATGATGTAAAGAGTACTCGGTGTGGACCGATCTTGAAGGTATAACAGTGGCGTTGCTCGTCGCTGCCCTGACTTGCGTCCCGTGGTTTCTAGCAAAAGCGTTGGCGCGCCCAATGCTGAGATGCAATATCGGCCCCGGGTGAGCCGCAACAGAAGGCGGTCCGTGGGTGTAATGAGCATCATAAGGAGCCGGCCGCCGGTTTTGGCTGTTGCTACCCGAAGTAGGAACTGAAGTAACCGATTTTTCATCTATTTTCTTGTATCGCCTGATGCTTTGAATCTTTTCCACGTCCACCGCTCGGACCTTGGGACCCAAGCCCGTCGCGTTTGTTTTCCTCTGTGATGGATTTTGTGGTTATCTAGGTTTGACCATCAAAAATAGGTGTTAGATTGCCTGTTATGATAGTCCAGCAGCGATGGGCTCCAAACCAAAAGGATCAGCAGTATGACGGAAAAGCCAATGAATGTGTTGTTCATTATGACCGATCAGCATCGGGCTGCGGATGTGGGCTTTATGGGTAACAAAGTCATTCGCACGCCGAATCTTGATGGGTTGGCAGCCGATGCGATGGTCTTTG
>CAJYBS010000352.1 GCA_913064795.1 uncultured Gammaproteobacteria bacterium | reverse complement strand
CGCTGACCAAAAGAGGCAAAGCGCATACGGACAAAGCGAGTACAGTTCGAGCCAGAGTAGAGAAAGCGGACCCAGGCACTGGGGGAATGCTCAAGCGAATGCAATAAACGCCGAGACTGAGGCAGTATCACTGATCGTAGAAGAAGGCCTGGCACAACCAAGCACGATCCGCGAACGCATGGATAAGGCAAGCATGAAAAAAGAACACTTGGCAAAACAAACGGCAAAAGAACACATGGCAAAAGAACAGACGGAAAAAGGAACTCAAGGATGATCGAAACAGCCGGTGAATTGAACAAAATACGGTGGCGGAGTCGGCGGGGGATGGCCGAGCTAGATCTATTGTTTGTCCCTTTTTTTGAAGAGGTCTTTCTCTTCCTCTCTGAGGCACGGCAGGCAGCCTATGTCAGAATGCTCGGAGAAGAAGATCCGGTGCTCTGGGAATGGTTCAGCGAACGAACCGAACCTGAAGACGAGGCCTATTTGGATCTTGTGAGGATGATGCTACGGCGGGTCCAACCCTAGAGACTTGAGCCGTGAGGGCAGCGCATCATGGCTTCAGGTTTGATCTTCGGTTGGGCCCTTCAAGTTGGCTTACAACCATCCGAATCAGTGCGATGGCACTGAGCTTGCTGGCAATCACTCTGACGGACCTCACCCAAAATTACGTGTGGGTTTTGCTGAATGTTTGTGTCTGTGGGCACATTTATCAGCTCGCCGAACACTGGTTTTGGCCACCCAAATCTCGTGCTGTAAAGGTCTGCTATCGCGAGGGTCGATACTGGGTAAGCGATGCGCAAGGCGGTGAACGGGCTTATGAACTGCGTAGCGTGACGATTAGGCCGTTTGGGATCGGGCTGAGACTGCATTCGAAAGATGCAGGACCTCGGCAAATTTTAGTGCTCCGAGACAGTGTTGACGCGCAATCCTTTCGGCGGGCGAAGGTCTGGCTCCGGTTCGCTCACGCGTAGTTGTGGGGTGTTAAAATGGTTTCCCGGGGCGTCTCTAAGCTGACCGGATAATCAAGATTATAATGTAAGCCTCGGCTTTCTTTGCGCTGCAACGCCGAGCTGACGATCAGCTCAGCGACCTGTACCAGATTGCGTAGTTCGAGGAGGTCTCGATTGATGGTGTGATTCGCATAGTAGTCGTTGATTTCTTGCTGCAAGAGTGAAATGCGCCGCTGGGCTCTTAAAAGTCGGCGGTTAGATCGCACGATGCCCACATAGTCCCACATAAGGCGTCTGAGTTCTTCCCAGTTGTGGGCCAGAATAACGTCTTCGCCTGAGCGGGAGACTTGGCTCGCGTCCCAGTCGGGGATGTGATTCTTTGGGGCTGGACCCCGATGCTGGGTGGCAATCGCCTCGGCTGCCGCTCGGCCATAGACCATGCATTCGAGCAACGAATTGCTGGCCATTCGATTGGCCCCGTGGAGTCCGGTATAGCTGACTTCTCCGATTGCGTAGAGACCGGGTAAATCTGTTTGGCCAGCTTGATTTGTCACAACGCCACCGCAGGTATAATGGGCTGCGGGAACGATAGGAATCGGCTCCTTCGTGATGTCGAAGCCGTGGGCGAGACAGCGTTTATAAATATTGGGGAAGTGATTTTGGATCAGCGCGTCGTCCTGGTGGCTGATATCGAGCAAAACGTAATCACAGCCAAGCCGTTTCATTTCAAAATCAATGGCTCGAGCAACGATGTCCCTAGACGCTAATTCCCCCCTAGGATCAAATTGCTCCATGAAGGGGGTTCCATCAGGGAGCAAGAGACGAGCGCCCTCGCCCCTAAGGGCTTCTGAAATCAAAAATGATTTCGCTTTTGGGTGATAGAGACAGGTCGGATGAAACTGATTAAATTCCAGGTTCCCCACGCGACAACCGGCTCGCCAAGCCATGGCAATGCCATCGCCAGATGCCGTATCGGGATTGCTGGTATATAAATAGACTTTGCTTGCCCCGCCGGTTGCGAGCACAACATTGGAACAGGACAGGGTCTGTATCTTGGTCGTGTTGATATCGAGTGTATAGACGCCGCGACAGACTTTGGACGATTCGCCCAGTTGGTCACTGGTGATGAGATCGATTGCGATCCGATCACTGAAAATGGTCACCCCCGGTTTTTGATCGAGTGCTTCGGCCAAACGCTCGGTAATTTCTCTGCCGGTCGCATCGGCGGCGTGGATCACGCGTCGATGACTGTGCCCGCCCTCCTGAGTGAGGTGAAATTCCGCTAATCCTTGGCTGTTGATCCGGGTATCGAAATCCACGCCCAGTGTCACCAGCCAATCGATGATCGATGAGCTTTGCTCGACCACGAAGGCGACGGTTTCAGGATTGCACAATCCGTCACCTGCGATGAGGGTATCCTTGATATGGGCTTCCACGCTGTCGTAATCATCAAGGACCGCAGCGACTCCGCCCTGAGCATAGTAGCTTGAACCTTCTAGAGGCGCTTCTTTGCACAACATCGCGATCGAATAGTCGTCGGGTAGATTGAGCGCGAGGGTCATGCCTGCGGCACCACTGCCGATGATGACGACGTCAAAATGCGTATTAGAAGGTTTACTCATGTCTGAACTATCCATTGGCCAATGCTATTTTATAATGGAACGCCGATCGACGTCCCCAAGTCTGGTATTATATCTTGCCTGCAAAGCGCGAATTTCTCTCTAGAAACGAACCCTTGCAGGTTTTTGGGGTCCAATTGAGCACTAAGGGAAAGGGTCGCGTTTTGAAACCTGATCAGGAATCCGATCGACGATTAGTCACGCGCGCTCAGCATGGCGATAAGCGCGCGTTCGATTTTCTGGTTTTAAAGTATCAACAGCGTATTGCTCATGTGGTTTCGCGTTTTGTCCGTGATCAAGATGAAGTGGCCGATGTCACGCAGGAGGCCTTCATCAAGGCGTACCGCGCGCTAGCCAATTTCAGAGGTGATGCGCAGTTTTATACGTGGTTGTACCGGATCGCGACCAACACGGCTAAAAACTACCTTGTATCAAAGTCCAGAAGACCTCCGGACACTGATAAAGACATCAATGATGGGGAATTTTCTGAGAATTCAGTTGTCTTAGGGGGTGGGGATCAACCGGAAATGCTACTGGCCAGAGATGAGTTGCAAGCGGTTGTTTTGAAAGCGTTGGATGGGTTGCAGGAAGATCTAAGAATTGCTTTGGTGCTGAGGGAATTTGATGGCCTCAGTTATGAAGAGATTGCCGAGATCATGGAGTGTCCGGTGGGCACGGTGCGATCAAGGATTTTTAGGGCGAGAGAAGCGATTGAGAAAAAAATCGCCGAAATGGGATGACTGAGACGCAAACAGCGTCCTAAGACAGCGTCATAAGACAGAGTCATAAGACAAAGCCATAAGACAAAGTTATAAGACAGAGCTATAAGA
>CAJYBS010000351.1 GCA_913064795.1 uncultured Gammaproteobacteria bacterium | reverse complement strand
TTTAGAGGTGCAGTTTCATCGGCTGTCGAAAACTAGCGACCTCAATCGGCGCGGCGTCTAATGGCTGCAAGCCGGATGCTGTTTGGGTGAGCGCGGCAAAGCGGGGCTCAAAAGCTGGTGCAGAACAGCGTCCCGCCGGTCCGAAAGTCAGCACACGGCGTAGGTGTTGAACGCCGCCAGCAAATGTTTCGCCGTTTTAAAGAGAAAATTGATTTGTAACCTGCTGGAGGGTACCCATGATTTCAGAAGCCTCTGAATTTGATCAGTTTATAACCGACCATCGTTGGGCCGTGCTGACCCATCTTCGCGGGGACGGTGGCCCTGTGTCATCGGTTGTCGCTTATGCCCGAGAAGCAGATGAAATCGTTGTCTCAACACCTGGAAAGACGTTCAAGCGTCGGGCATTGGACAGGGATCCACGGGTTAATCTTTGTATTTTAAGCAATCAAGAACCCTTTAATTTCGTTGCACTTGAAGGCACTGCAACGATTGAAACGACCCATCTTGAAGCCGCCACGACGGCGGTGTTCGAGCAGATCGCATCGGTTGGGTATCGATTGCCTGAGAATCTCCCGGCCTGGTTGGAACAAGGCGACCGGGTAATCATTAGAATTAGCCCGGTGCGTGTTCATGGTGTGATCCGCCCCAGTTGATTGTGTCAGACTAACTGAGGAGCGTTCGGTATCCGTGTGGGTTGGTCCAGCTTGGTATTGCAATATTCGGCGGGTCTTATAGCATTGCTGGGCGGGGATGAACCTGCGGGTGGGGTGGTCATTTATCATGTTTGCAGGTAAGTCATGAATCAATCCAAGAAATCTATCGACTGGAGTAATCTCGGGTTCTCCTATGTCGAGACAGACCTTCGATTCAGCGCGCGCTGGCGCGATGGGGTTTGGGGCGATGGCGAGTTAATCCCTTCTGCTGACATGGCGGTGCATGAGGGATCACCCGTTCTGCATTACGCCCAGGCCTGTTTTGAGGGGCTTAAGGCTCAAACTGCGCCGAACGGCGACGTACTTCTATTCAGGCCAGATCTAAATTGCCAGCGAATGGGACGGACCACCGAGCGGTTGCTGATGCCCACCGTTCCTGAATCACTTTTCATGCGGGGCGTGGAGTCTGTAGTCCGAGCTGATGGAGCTGGGAGTCCGCCCCATGGCTCTGGGGCCAGTTTGTATATTCGTCCCTTTTTAATCGGGGTCGGAGAAAATTTAGGTCTGCGTCCCGCCCCAGAGTATGAGTTCCGTGTTTTTGTCTCGCCAGTAGGGCCTTATTACAAAGGCGGTGGGTTAAGTCTAATTAATCTTGCTGTTATCGATTTGGATCGCGCCGCACCGAAGGGTCTGGGCGCCTTTAAGGCGGCTGCAAATTACGCCGGGGGACTGCTGGCGACGCAGATGGCCCAGTCACTTGGGGCGCAAGAAGCGCTGTACCTAGATCCCGCAGAGCACCGGTTTCTCGAGGAAGCGGGCTCGGCGAACATTGTGCTTAAAATGAAAGATGGCTCGATGGTGACGCCAGAATCTGAGTCTATTTTACCCAGCGTAACGCGTCGCAGCGTGATGACCCTCGCTTCCGATGTGCTCGGGCTCAGTGTGAGCGAGCGCCCTGTTGATTTTCTTGCAGAAGTCGACGACATCGATGAATTTGCGGCCTGCGGTACTGCTGCGGTGATATCCCCGGTGGGAAAAATACGAATGGCTGACCATTGGTATCATTTTCATGGTGATGGCGAAATGATCGGTCCAACCACCCAAAAGCTGTATGACCTGCTCACGGAGATTCAGCGAGGGGAGCGGGAAGATACCTTCGGCTGGACCCGAGCGGTTTGAGTCGTTGTGCTTGCGAGGCTTAACCTTCCAAAGGCGGTCCTGGCCATACCCGTATCCCGCAGTGTTCGTTGGTCCTATTGACAAGCGTGTCGACCGTTGCTGTCCTTCAAGCCACAAGTTTTGGTCGGTATCCGTGTTAGGATTCGCTCCCCGCTGAAGCGGTTGTCGTAATCGACTGCTGTGGTGTTCTGATCGATTTAGGCTATAAAAAATGTTGACTACAACCATTAAGCTTTCCTATTGGTTTGGGCAGCTGGCCGAGGGTTTGAAGAACAGTGCGTTCAGTCTTTTGTTGCTGTTCTATTTCAATCAGGTCTTAGGCGTTTCAGGAACGCTTTGCGGTCTCGCATTGATGATCGCAACTACGATTGATGCCTTTACTGACCCGATGATGGGCAGCGTGTCTGACCACTGGAAATCAAGATGGGGTCGTCGGCACCCTTTTATGTACGCGTCAGCTCTGCCCCTCGCGGGTTTCTTTTACTTACTGTTTAATCCTTGGGTCACTGGTGAGGGCCCATTGTTTGTTTGGCTTCTCGTTTTTACCGTATTGACGCGCCTTTCGATGACCCTCTATCACGTCCCGCATCTCGCACTGGGAGCGGAGCTCACGAAAGATTTTGATGAGCGAACCAGTATTGCGGCTTTTCGAATGATATTTGGCGCCAGCGGCTGGCTGATTGTGGCGGGTCTAGGATTTGGTTATTTCTTCGCCGCGTCGGAGGAATACTCGAATGGTCAACTTAATCCGGCTGCTTATCCGCCTTTTGCGCTGATCATTAGTGTCGGAATTTTTGTCTCAATCATTGTGACTTGCCTTGGTACTCAGTCTCTGGTGCCAAATTTGCCCAAAGCCTCCGGGCTGGGGCGCCGCGGATTTAAAGAGATTGGGAAGGAGACCCTGGGGGCGTTTCAAAACGAGTCGTTCAAGGCATTGGTCGCATCCTTCATTTTAATCTCGGTCCCTGTTGGCATGAGCGTTGCGCTTGCGCTCTACCTGAACACGTTTTTCTGGCAGCTGACTCCGGCCCAGGTGCCTCTGGTTCTGCTGGCGCAGTTTCTCTCAACGTTGATTGGCTATGCGCTCGCGCCTGCGCTGAGCCGATATTTAGATAAAAAGTTGGCGCTGATTTTCGGGGTTCTAGTTTGGGCGATTGCGACTGCATCACCTTATTTACTCAGTTTCTCTGGCCTGTTTCCCGCGCCAGGCACTCGGTCGATGCTGGTTTTACTGATTGGCTTTGCGCTGATCGCGGGCATGGGTATCGCGCAACTGGTGGTGGCTGTTAATTCCATGATGGCGGACATTGCTGATGAGCATGAGCGTGACACTGGGCAGCGCAATGAAGGTATTTTCTTCGGAGCCTTTGCGTTTATGAACAAAGCGGCAACAGGAATAGGCAGCGGTTTGGGCGGTGCGGTGCTTGACCTCATTAATTGGCCCACGGGAGCCGGAGTCCAATCTGCGGCAGATGTGCCCCCGGAAACGCTTTTTGCATTGGCGGTTGCTGGCGGTCCGGTTGTTGCCCTGGCTTTTCTCCCCTTCTACTACTTTATACGACGTTACAA
>CAJYBS010000350.1 GCA_913064795.1 uncultured Gammaproteobacteria bacterium | reverse complement strand
ATCCTCCTCGGCGACATAAGCGCTGAGTATGTCCCGCACCACCGGATCTAACTTTTTACCGTAACCAAACTTGCCCGACAGCTCCAAGAGCACGCAGGTCAAAAGGCCAGCTATCACCGCAGGTATCGTTACGTGCGCCATGACTTCGACAAACTGTAAGAACTCCCAATCCATTTTCTCAGCGATTAACAGGTTTTGCGGCTCTCCAACCATCGTAGTGACACCGCCAAGGGCGGTGCCGACCGCTCCGTGCATCACCAAACTGCGCATGAAACTCCGAAAATCCTCAAGGGTCTCTTCCCCGATTTCTTCAGAATCAGAAATATTGTCTTGGTTATAATCGGTGCCCTGAGCGGAATGGACCTTTTCATAAACACCATATAACGCTACGAAAACAGCGATGAGCACGGCGGTGACCGTGAGCGCATCTAAGAAGGCAGATAAAAAAGCAGCCATAAAAGAAAATAAGATCGAGAGTGCCACTTTGTTATGCACACCGACGATGATTCTCGCAAAGAGAAAACTCAACAAGGGCTTCATAAAATAAATAAAACTCACCATAAAAATCAGCAACGCCAAAACAGGTAGGTTCTGCTGAATCTCGTGCCAAACCGTTTCCGGTGTCGTTAGACCTAAGGCAAGAATGGCAATAGCAATCAGCCCACCGCTTTGTAGCGGATAACATTTAAGGGCCATGGCGAGGGTCAGAATAAACATCGCGATAAACACCCAACCGAGAACAGTCGTGCCCGCGATCAATTGGAGGGGCCAACAAACCACTAAAAATAAAAGGATGACGTTTTTAAACCAGAGCGGGCTGTTGCCCAGAAATTCTTTGTAAGCCAACGCAAGCATAATATACCTCGGTACGGATTCCGGAGTTCTAAACGATCCACTCCAGGACAATGGTTAAACTGAACGCTTGGGCCTGCCCAAATGCGCAATGAAGCTGCTCTTTGATTTTAAGCGAGATCATCAGGCTTTGGGGAAATTTTTTGTCAAAAACTATCGTCGTCCTAGCAAAATTTTCAGTCGAGGATCAATCGAACCCGCCCTCTGTTCAGAATCAGGGCAAATGCTTAAGCTGGCTAAGCCCCAAAACGTTTAGAAAGCGGAAGTCTATGTGGGCTTCCTGGCTGAACAGAAGTGAGTGATCCATCCCTCGAATCGCCAAGGCAGCAGAAACCGTGAAAACCCAGGCTGAATTGAACGATCGCGCACAGCGAGCCCCATCTAGATTCCGAGCAAGGAGGCCGCAAATAACCCAAGTGGTGACGACAAAAAGACCATGACGATATCCTGGTCCAATCGACTGCCCTCAACGGATCTTGCGGAAGAATATCCGAGGGTGTTGAAACAAGCAGCTAACCCCTTCTCTAGCTTGATCCTGGACCCTGGGCGCAAAGCCGGGCCTAAAAGCCATCAAAGCCCGACGATTGTCATCCGCGGACGATCTCCTCTATACCCGGCTACGCCCCGCTTCCGACTGCCTTGGCACTCGAATAACTTGCTCGCCCCTGACAAGCTTTGAGCCATCGCGTCACGTTTGACCACTGAGAAAAGTCAAACTTAAGCATCGATAAAAGGTCCATCACTCCCGCAACGTTAAGGTCGGCAATCGTAAAGTCGTCCCCGAGCAGATAGGCGCTCTCACCCAGCGCCGCATCCAGAACACCCAAGGGGCGGGCCAGTGCCTCTGTTGCCCGAGCCACAATCCCAGCATCTCGCTTGTCTTCTGGCGTGAAAAATTGCTGTACGACGATTTGCATTTGAAGCGGCTCAATCTCACTGATGCCCCAAACTGACCATTGCAGCACCTTGGCCTCACTTGCTGCGCCCTCGGGAATCAATCCGGCGCCATAAGTTTTGGTCAGATACAGATTAATGGCCATCGATTCAAAAAGTTGCAACTCGCCATCGACCAAAGCCGGGATACGGCCATTAGGGTTAACGGCTAAAAATTCTGGCTTTTGATTATCACCTCGAAAAGAGGTCGGTACATGATCGTAATCCAAGCCTAATTCTTCAGCGGCCCAAATCGACCGAAAGGCTCTGGATGATGCGATGCCATAGAGAGTGGGTTTGCTCATACGGGGTTCTCCTCAACTGAGTGCGTATTCAAACACACGTCGAACGGCCAGGACCAGTCCTGAAGCATCCGCCCCCTATTACGCCTGCTGCGCTTGACGGAAGTCGGTCTTAATCTGATTCCTCTTGAATAATATGCTCCTCTCGATAGAACCGCATATACACTGCGAACAAGAGCGCAGCGCATCCCATAAAAGCAGCGAAGAAGAGGTGATAACTTGGCCCGGTTAACTTGGATGTCCCATCCGTATTTTGTATGAATTGATTGACCAGAGCAGTAAACAAGTTTCCTGCAGAGATCGACAGATAAAAAAGCGCCATCACCAACGATTTCATGCGTTTGGGCGCCTGGGTATAGGAAAACTCCATACAGGTGACAACCAGCAAAACCTCAGCGATCGTGATCAAGAGGTAGGCCAACAGCTGCCAACCAATGTGCGGTGAAAAACCCATTTGAATTTGCGCTTCAATCCAAGCGGTCACCAAGAAAGGGGTTGCGGCCAAAAACATACCGATCGACATCCTTCGTGGACTGGTCACCGAAAAAAACCGCTCCAAGAATGGATACACCCAATAGCTAAAAATGGGGATCAGAACAATGATGAGAAATGGATTCACCGCTTGGATCTGGGCTGGCAGCAGCTCGTAACCTAAGACCACCCGATCCATATTCATCGCTTGCAGCACCCAAGTGCTCCCCATTTGATCGAACAGAGACCAAAACGCAGCCACCAGGATATAAATGATCAGCAAGCGTCGCACGACCCGTTGACCCTCAGGACCGAAAATGTCTCGAAGATACGAGCGACCTGCTGGGGGAACATGGACAAAACGGTGGCGACCCGCCCAAAAGGTGACTGTCGCCAAAACCATGAACAGACCAGGCACCCCGAACGCAACCGCCGGGCCTTGCCAAGCCAAAAGCCAGGGAATCATCAAGGAGGACGTTGAGGAGCCGATATTGATCCCAAGGTAGTACCAAGAGAAGGCCCTAGGCAGAAGATAGGCATTGGATTGACCGAACTGATCGCCTACATTGGACGCAACACTGGGCTTGATTCCCCCCGACCCGATAGCAATCAACATCAGACCAATAAACAGCCCAACCTTGGTGTCATCGAGGAACAAGGCGAGATGTCCGGCGCAATAGACCAAGGACAGCAGCATGACCGTTCGATATTTGCCCCAGTACGCGTCAGCAACAATGGCACCCACAATGGGAAGGAAATAGGTCGTCGATACGAACAAGTGATAATAGGTCGTCGCTTCTTCAACGGACAAGGTGGCAAGAATACCGCCGCTGGTCATTAGATACTG
>CAJYBS010000349.1 GCA_913064795.1 uncultured Gammaproteobacteria bacterium | reverse complement strand
TGACCGAGGCCAAAGATTTCTACAAACAGCAGTTGCGAAGCCACCCGCAGCGTCAGCGTGCAGTGGATTATTTAAAAAACCGCGGTTTAACGGGCCAGATTGCAAATCGTTTCGAAATAGGCTTTGCTCCGCCGGGTTGGCAAAACCTGTTAGCACTTTTCTCAGAGGATCTAACGCAAATACAGCCTTGGGTCGATGCTGGCTTGATGATAGAGAATCTCGATGAGGATAAGCGCTACGATCGTTTTCGAGACCGAATCGTGTTTCCTATTCGTGATCTTCGTGGCAGAACGATTGGGTTTGGGGGTCGGGTGATCGGAGATGGTAAACCCAAATATCTCAATTCACCTGAAACCACGGTCTTTCATAAGGGTCGAGAGCTCTATGGGCTTTATGAAGCTCGTCGGAGTCAGCAAAAATCGGCGCGATTGTTGGTGGTTGAAGGTTACATGGACGTGGTGGCGCTTGCGCAACACGGGATTGAGTATGCGGTAGCGACCTTAGGGACCTCGACCTCTGATGATCATATTCAACGTATGTATCGGCAAGTGTCTGAAATCGTCTTTTGTTTTGATGGTGATGGGGCAGGTCTGAGAGCGGCATGGAAAGCCATGTTAGGAGTGCTGCCTCATCTCAGCGATGGTCGGAGTGCTCGCTTTATGTTTTTGCCGGAAGGCGATGATCCGGATTCTTTGGTGAGGCGAGAGGGTACCGAGGCGTTCACCGCGCGAATTGATGCAGCCGATGATGTGTCGACGTGGTTCTTTGAAAAATTGGGCCAAGATTTGCAGGTTGATGGTCTGGACCCCGAAACGATTGCTGGCCGAGCGGCTCTCAGTAAAACAGCGATGCCTTTAATCAATCTAATGCCTGAAGGTGTTTTTCGCCAGCTCATGATCGATGCGCTGGCAGAGTTAACAGGGCTGGCTCGCGGACGTCTTGAAGACGTCACGGTTAAATATCAAGTGCCAGTTGAGCCCCAAGGAGCCATGGCTGATCGGGCTGATGATCCGCCTTTGATGGCGCCCGATGAGATTTCGCTTGGAGAAGCCCTGGATGCCGGACCTCTGGATCCTGCCTTGTCCCTACTCATTCTACAGCCGGAGTTAGCGCTTGAGTTTTCAGTCAATGATTATTGGTCTATCGGTAAAAACCTTCAAGATCGATTGATAAAATCGATTGCGGAAGGTGTTCACGAGGGGAGTATTAGTGCGCCGGGTCAAATTCTTGCTCAATTTAACAGCCCAGACCAACAACATTGGCTTAAAAAAGCATTTGAACATAAACCGCTGCTTCGCCCAGAGCACCTAAAAGATGAGTTTATTGGATTGATGAAGCGCAAATTCGATCGTTATCGATCCTCAACTGCAAGGATGCAAATTAATCAGCTGCTCGAAAAAGCACCCTCTCAACTCACCGAGGACGAGCGGGCATTGATTCGTCTTCATATCAGTGCGATCGATTAGGATTCTCAGGTCAATTATTAATCCTGTGAATTCAGTATCATACAAGGCTTGGTTGGTAGCTTCTGGAGTAGCGCTTCTGCGACTCGGCCCCTATACTTATGGGTTCGTTTAAGGGGACGCGATTAAGAGGGGTTTTATGGCCAGTGGTCTTGCGCAGCAACAATCAAGATTAAAAAAGCTTATCGCTCAAGGCAGAGAGCAAGGGTACTTGACGTATTCCGAGGTCAATGATCACCTGCCCGACGACATTACAGATCCGGAGCAAATCGAAGATATTATCGGAATGATCAACGATATGGGGATTCAGGTCTCTGAGGCGGCACCAGAGCGTGACGACCTGATGGTAGAAGGCGATGTTACTGACGAATTGGCGGCCGAAGAAGCCGCTGCAGTGCTTGTTGCAGTTGAAAACGAAACCGGCAGAACCACAGATCCGGTTCGTATGTACATGCGGGAGATGGGTACGGTAGATCTCTTGACGCGGGAAGGCGAAATCGAAATTGCCAAGCGTATCGAAGAGGGAATCAGAGATGTGCTTGATGCTGCGTCGGGCTTTCCTGGTATCCCCGAGCGAATTGTTAGCCGGTACAAGGAAACCCAACTCGAAGAAGGAAAATTATCAGACTTGATGATTGGCTTCCTCGATCCAGCCGAGCACGTTGCACCCGCGGCACAAGTTGTTCCCGGCGAAGCTAAAGATGAAAGCGCAGCCGAAGAAGATTCGGGTCCAGATGCTGAGCTAGCCGCCGAACGTTTCGCGATTTTGGCGAAACAAATTGAGAAAACAAAGCGATCAATCAAGCGAAATGGTCGCAGTTCAGCGGCAGCGGCAAAAGAACTCGCTGCCCTGGGCGTCGCTTTTCAGTTTTTTAAATTTATTCCCAAAGAATACGACGCCATTGTCGCCGCAGCGAAAGAACCGCATCATGAAATTCGTCGGCTCGAACGCCAAATCTTGACGCTTTGTGTTCGCGAGGCAGGGATCAGTCGGAAGGATTTCCTTAAATCGTTTCCTGGCCATGAGTCGGATGTTAAATGGGCTGCGAAACAAATCAAATCGGGAATGAGTAAGTTAAAGTCTGTGCAAGATGAAGTGAGTCGGGCGCAGAAGCGGATCGCCATCATTTCTGAGGAAATCGGCCTCACCGTCGCAGAACTGAAAGACCTCAATCGCAAGATGTTTATTGGTGAAGCAAAGGCCCGTCGCGCGAAGAAGGATATGGTCGAAGCGAACTTGAGACTGGTGATTTCTATCGCTAAGAAATACACCAATCGAGGGTTGCAGTTTTTGGACCTGATTCAAGAAGGCAACATTGGTTTGATGAAGGCGGTCGACAAATTTGAGTATCGCCGAGGCTATAAATTCTCGACCTATGCGACCTGGTGGATTCGCCAGGCCATCACGCGGTCGATTGCTGATCAGGCGAGAACCATTCGTATTCCTGTGCATATGATCGAGACGATCAATAAGTTGTCTCGAATTTCCCGGCAAATGCTCCAAGAGATGGGTCGCGAGCCCACCCCAGAAGAATTGGGTGAGCGAATGGAAATGCCCGAAGAGAAGGTTCGGCGCGTGTTGAAAATCGCCAAAGAGCCGATTTCAACCGAGACCCCCATCGGTGATGACGAAGACTCCCACCTCGGGGACTTTTTGGACTCTGACTCGAATCTTGGTGAAGGGGCAGCTGTGGGCGCGCCGCTGGATGTGGCCACCGAAGAAGGTTTGCGAGATGCCACGCGCAATATTTTGGCGGGCCTGACGGCTAGAGAAGCTAAGGTGCTCAGGATGCGCTTCGGTATCGATATGAATACGGATCACACGCTTGAAGAGGTGGGTAAACAGTTCGACGTAACCCGAGAGCGCATCCGCCAAATTGAGGCGAAGGCCTTGCGAAAACTGCGCCATCCCAGTCGGTCTGATCATCTCAAGAGCTTTTTAGACCAATAG
>CAJYBS010000348.1 GCA_913064795.1 uncultured Gammaproteobacteria bacterium | reverse complement strand
CCCTTTCCGCTCCCGTGGGGCTTGCTGCGCCGCTTGATCGCCGAGCCGACGTCACCGCCGCCGCCGGGAAAGCCTTGAGGTTCTCTGATTGGAGTATCACAGAGCTGCTGACGAATGCCTCTGACGCGCTTGATTTAGCTGACCTGATAGCTGCGGGGGTGGGCGAGTTGGTGACGGTTACGGGTTATTTCCTTGCGCCCGAAATAAAGCCAGGGACGGCTTTTGGTTATCCGGATTCCGGTATCGCGCCTGCACCAACTGGTGCCTTTGTTGGGCCGTCTGGACTTGATCTTGATGCATTCATCTTCGTTGATGCGGAGGGGCAGAATCGATACCCGGTCAAATCGGGCCTGGACAGCCCAGGCGGCAAACCCTCGAGCGCGTTGTCAGCGGCGGAAGTCCGTGTAATTTTGGAAGAAGCGCTGGTTGTCGCCGCTCGTACTCGAGCGCAGATTCGCCGACCACTGGGGACCCAGGCGCGGGTCACGATCAGTTTAGTCGATTCGTCAGGGGAGATTCTCGGTATCGTAAGAACCCGAGACGGCCCTGTGTTTGGTGCGGATGTTTCTATTCAAAAAGCACGTACAGCTGTGTTTTTCTCAAGCACAGGACAATCAGTATCGTCTTCCCCAGCGGATACGCTGCGGAGTCTGCCTTCACCTCAATACCTTGCTCCAGTTGAGAATCCAGCCGCGATTGCAACCGATATCCCCTCGAGCCTGGTTGCCGGGCTGCTCGAAACATCCCCGTTGGTTCTGCCGTCGATTTCCTTTGAGCATTATTTGCGGGAATTGCAACGGTTTTTAGGGATTTCTGATGCTCTTGGATCAATGGGGCCGGTCAGCGCATTCGCAGATCGTTCCGGCGGCAATCTATCAAGGCCGCATTATCCCGACGGGGTTGCTGCCAACCCACCCGGGCCGTTATCGAAACCCTCTGGAGAGTGGAGCGTGTTTTCGGTTGGTTTGCAAAGTGATCTGATTTACAACGCCCTGATTCAACACGTCGCTCATGTGGCCCTAGAGGGGGCGATTCCTGATGTGGGATTAAGCTGTTTGGGTAATTCTGGTTTCGATCCTGACGCTCTCTTTCTCCAACAGGTTGAAGTGCCCGGTCTTGCCAATGGAATCCAAATTTTTCCGGGTAGCGTGCCGATTTTTCGAGGTGAAACCTTAGTCGGTGGCATTGGTGTTTCTGGCGACGGTGTTGATCAGGACGATATGATTTCTTTCCTGGGTGTTCATGGGGCATCAGTGGCGCTTGAGGGCGCTTTAGGCAATGCCCCGGTCAGCATTAGGGCAGATCAAATTGAATTGCCTGATGATCTTCAGAGGCTGCGCTATGTGTCTTGCCCTCAGAGCCCGTTCATTGATTCCGACGGAGACAATGTCTGTGATGGTCTCTAGAACGAAAGACTTGCTTGCTCCGTTTGCGCTGAGTGTCCTGGTTGGGACCAGTCCCTTGTGGGCCGGCGAGGATCCAGAATCGAGGGTGCTGTGTGCGCCTGTTATCTCTGGCCCGGTGCTGATGAGGCCAGGAAAGCCCACCATTGAACCGGTGGTGAACCCAGCCTGTGACGCCAGTCGTATCGCACCGTACACGGCGGAAATAGAACTAGGCCCTGCGGTTCCAGACCGTTGGCGGATTGTTCAGTCGCTCGGATATAAAGAGCAAACTTTGAATCCCTATGATGGCCATAACCCACTAAAAGGTGATTTACCTGTTTTTGGAAAGGACTGGTTTTTTTCGATCACTGCAATCTCCGACACCTTGATCGAGCCCAGAAGGTTTGCCCTGCCTGTAGGGATTGCAACCACGGTTGCACCCAATCAATACGATCTGGTTTCAGAATCCAAATCGCTGATTCTCAATCAACAAGTGCTGACGGAATTTGTGCTCTACAAGGGTAATACAACCTTTAAACCACCAGATTGGGAGTTTAGATTCATTCCAGTCTTGAATTTACAGAAGGTAGTGGCAGACGAGATCGGTGTCTTGAAGGTCATTCCCGACCGACGGGTTAGGGACCAATCACAAAGAATTGAAACAACCCTTGGAATTCAGGGCCTCTTTGCTGATAAGCACCTCTGGAATGTCTCTGATCGGTATGATTTTGATTCGCTGAGGGTCGGTATCCAACCCTTCACTGCAGATTTCAGGGGGTTTCTTTTTCAAGATCAGCAGCCTGGTATTCGTTTGTTTGGCTCCCGGGATAACAACAAAATTCAATACAACGTCGCTTGGTTTAGGAGATTAGAGAAATTTACGAACAATGGACTCAATAAAATTGACTTTGATCTCCGTCGAGATGACGTCTTTGTCGCGAATGTGTACTGGCAAGATGTGTTTGTTTTAGGGCACACCGCGCAAGTCACGGCTGTATACAATCGAAACCGTGAGAAGGGACGGGTTAAGTTTGATGACAACGGTTTCATTGCGCGCCCAGCATCGCTGTTCGCAGAGCGATTCGCCCGGGACTATGACGTCACTTATATTGGCTTCAATACCGATGGGCATCTTCGCCGGATGAATCTCACGACCAGCGCCTATTACGCAGTGGGGCAGCAGACCAATGAGCAATTCCGAGGTGCTGAAGATAAAATCAGCGCTTACTTCGGTGCTTTCGAATTAGGCTTTGATGACAATTGGATCCGGTATCGCTTGTCAGGTCTTTATGCCAGTGGTGATCCTGACCCGTTTGATGATCGTGCCGAGGGATTTGACGCGATCTTTGAAAATCCAATGTTTGCAGGTGCGGACACCAGCTTTTGGATTCGTCAGCCGGTACCGCTCATTGGGGGCGGTGCTGTGGGCTTGTCGGGTCGAAATGGCGTGTTGAATAGTCTCAGGTCGTCCAAGGAGCAAGGGCAATCTAATTTTATTAATCCAGGAACGATGCTTTTAGGCCTGGGAATAGATGCTGATTTAACACCGGAGACAAGGCTAACACTCAACGCGAACCAGATTTGGTTTCAGGACACGGCGGTTTTGAGCGCCGCAAGGAATCAGGGTGCTATCGATAAAAGTATCGGTACCGATCTTTCGTTGGCTTTGACTTGGCGACCTTACATGATTCAGAACATCGTTTTTCGACTGTCTGGCGCTGCGTTGATACCGGGCGAAGGCTACGAGAGTCTACTGGGTCAGGGTGAGCGGACAGCGTATTCATTTTTGTTGAATATGGTGCTGAGTTATTAGTTGAACTACGGCGGTTGTGGTGTCTTCTGACACTGCGATGGCTGATTACAGAAGAGTTTGGATGACGTTTTCATGAGAGATGCCCAAGTCATTGGCCCGAGAGTTTCTGCGGTTCGATTCACAGTAGTGAGTTCGCTGATTGTTCTGCATTTGGCGCTTTCAGTCTGCTCGAACTCGGTGAGGGCGAGTGAGGCGCCTAAAGCGGTTGAACGCAGTTATGCGTTTTTTCCAGCTGCC
>CAJYBS010000347.1 GCA_913064795.1 uncultured Gammaproteobacteria bacterium | reverse complement strand
TTACTTTCGACAGCGCTGATCTGGGATTTGAAGAAAGCTTCCAATTGAATCTAGACCTGTTCGAACCGTATCTGACCTTAATTGAGACTTCATCATGACTGATCACGCTTCTCCCCAAAGCATCCGTACCGAGGCCATCGAGTCGCTACTGATCGAAAAAGACTTGCTGACGGCAGATGCCGTTGATGCAGTCATTACAACTTACACCGAACGCGTCGGCCCCATGAATGGCGCGAAGCTGGTTGCCCGGGCTTGGACGGACCCTGATTTCAAAGCTCGACTCCTCACCGATGCGACGTCTGTGGTTGAGGAGTACCAATTTGAAGGCGGTCAAGTAGAGAAGCTGATTGTTAGAGAGTGTACTGCTTTCGACCATCATGTCGTGGTTTGTACACTATGCTCATGCTACCCCTGGGCTGTTCTTGGCCTCCCACCGGCTTGGTACAAGGACCCAGCCTACCGATCTCGCATCGTCTCCGAACCCCGCCAAGTTTTGGCCGAAATGGGCCTAAACCTCTCAGAATCCACTCGAATCAATGTTTGGGATTCGAGTGCTGAAATTCGGTACTTGGTCCTACCTAAAAGACCAAAAGGCAGCGAAGCGCTTTCTGAATCTGAGCTTGCCGAGATGGTCACGCGAGATGCCATGATTGGCGTCGCCCAAGTGGATTTGCCATGACCGATCAATTGTTCGTGCTCGATGGCGAGACTGCCCCTCCCATGGCCAACGGTGAGATTATCTTCGAAGCACCCTGGCAGAGCCGCGTTTTTGGCATGGCCCAATCTCTCAGCCAAACGGGGCACTACCAATGGGACGAATTTCGAGCCTATCTCATCGAGGACATCAAAGACTGGGAGCAGCAGAACTCGGCTGAGGAGCGAGGTCACTATCCTTATTTTGATCTCTTTTTAGAGAGCCTGACGCGATTATTAAACGATAAGTCGATGGTGGCTCGGGCGGAAATTCAATCCCGGACAAGCGCCTTTGCCGAGAGACCCCACGGCCATGATCACGTCCATGATCAAGGCGACGGACATTCGCATTAATCGCCATCAAATCGATCAACCCACCTGACCGATCGCTAATCTCTCAAAGCGGGCTGGGTCTGTGCAAGGTTTGAAGACAAGAAGAGCGAGGGCATCGCTGGCACAAATAAACCCTCGAGACCCGGACGCTCCTTGACCGTATTGACCCTAAGCAAAATGAACGCGCCCCTTTAAGCCGCTGAACCCGTCCCTAAAGCCAAGGTCATGCTGGCGACGGCTTATGGTATTCTGAGCGATCAGCAACGGCTCAATGATTATCTCCAAGGGACGTCGCGGCTAAAAAATTGTAGACCCAGTAAGGAGCGCATTGAGCATGCCTCGTTCTATTAAAGCAGTGGCGCTGACTGAAAAAAGCTTCAAACCCTTTGGGGACATCATTGCTAAAGAGGCGTGTCGAGACATTCGCTCGATCAATCGAGGACAGACAGCCAGATTCAATGACCTAGCTTCGCTAACCCTCGACGGCCCAGGACTCGAACCATGTGTCAGCATCTTTCAAACAGAAGCTTGGGCTGTACCAGGTATTGTTACCGAACTCGAGCGCCATCCTTTAACCAGCCAGGCGTTTGTTCCATTGGGAGAGACGTCTTACTTGGTGATTGTCGCGCCGATGGGACCTCTGAAGGAGGAAGCAATCCAAGTTTTTGTCGCAAACCCAGCCCAAGGCGTCAACTACCATCCAGGCGTCTGGCATCACCGCAACCTTTCCCTGGATGTTGCAGCGGATTTCTTAGTCATTGACGCTGATGGCCGCACAGAAAACTGTGACGAACAAAGTCTGCTTCAACCGATCGAAATTACTCTATGAAAGCCTTAGATTGCCAACTGCTAGAATACAGCGACTCAGCCTTCACCAACCCCCATGAGGTCGTCAGTCCTACCCAACCAGAGGATCGACAGGGACGCTTCACGCATATGGGTGCCCAGTATTGGGGATTTGAAACCTCAAGGCATGTGGGCACTCGGCTTTTGGGGGACGGCCAGGGGTTCATTTTCGATCCCAATGCGAGCCATTTCTTCAAACTCGGCCTGGTTCAGACCAGCGAGGTCAGCCGTATCACGGTGAGTACCGCTTGGTTTACCGGCAATCAGGTCCCGGCGATTTCAATCGTGTTGATCCACGGTGATGAGCAACACACGGTGATTGAGCGTCAGACCCTCGAACCCAATCAAGAGCACAGCTTCGATATCACCTCCACTGTGAGCGATACCTGCCTTGTGCTTTGTCACCAAGAGGGCGGCATCGCCAATGTCAGACTCTTCGGTGAGCCCTTAACCCCGGAAGATGACCCACCCCCAGAAAACCTGTTGGAACAAGCCAAGATATCTTGGGTCTCTAACGACCACTACGGTCATCCTAAAGACGCGGTTTCGGGCAACCGAGGGGTTGATCACATGAAGGGTTGGGAGTCCGCGAGAACCGGCTTTGGGGAACAAGCAGTTTTCAGTTTTAAGCGGCCCGTCACATTGACAGCTTTCGTGGTCGACACCTATTTGCACAGACTCAATGCACCTCTGTCGTGCCATGTTTTTGCGTTGCCGCCGGGCGAGAATTTAGACCAAGCCATGTCAGCGCCACCCCGGTGGTCACTGATTCAAGCAGACGGCACAACCCTCATACCTGATGACTTTCAGCAAACCCTGCAATCACATCGACAGCAACCCGGCAGTGGTGAAGCATCAAGCGCACTCACGATTCGATTACACCCAGGGAGTGAGGTCTGGTGCCCGGTTCTGCCCTTTCAAGCCCTAAAGCCTGATACCTATCACTCCTTCACCGCCCTCGATTATCTGGGTCCAGTCGCTCATCTGCTATTTATGCACTATCCCAATGGTGGCATTCACGGACTTAAAGCTTTTGGGCACTACCTCGATTGATTGGTTTGTGGCCTAACGGCCTTCGCTCACGTTGAAACTCCTGCAACCCCACTAGACTGCCGGGGTCGACCGCTCAGTGCTGCCCTCAGCTTCTCTAACAGCTTGTCACATCAACTGATCCAATAGGGCCTGCTTGCGTTCGTCGGGTAAAAAACTACCGTTGACTGAATTGACTACAAGCTGTCTTAGCTGGCGCTCTGACACATCAAAACTTTCGCTCAGGGCTAAAAAGTTCTGGACCAAATTGCCGCCGAAATAGGCCGGATCATCAGAGTTGACTGTGACACAGAGGCCTTGATCCAGTAAATCAAGAATCGGATGCTCTGACAGTTGATCAAAAACACAAAGCTTAACGTTCGATAAGGGGCACATCGTCAAGGGTATTTGATCACGTATCAATCGACGCCTTAAATCCTTATCCTGAACACAGGCAACGCCATGATCGATTCGCTCAACAGCGAGTACATCCAACGCCTGCTCCACCACAGCATCCGACCCTACCTCCCCCGC
>CAJYBS010000346.1 GCA_913064795.1 uncultured Gammaproteobacteria bacterium | reverse complement strand
TTTTAAAGACAATGAATTTCATTCACCGCGGTGTTATCGGTGTTACCCGCGGCAAACTCGGCTGGGAAGTCGCAAGAATGCCCGCAATAACACTCACGACTGTCGGCAGAAATTCTGGGCGAAACCGCCAAGTAATTTTGACTACTCCGCACCGGACCAGCAAGTTTATTTTGGTTGTTGCGTCCCGTGGAGGAGACGATCGGCATCCTGACTGGTATCTCAATATTTTGATGAATCCGAACGTCATAATTCGGGATCAGGGCGGTGTTGAAAAGGCAATGACTGCGAGTTTGCCCGATCAAAATCAATACTCTGAATTGTGGGGTTTGGTAATCGAAGAACACCCTCGCTATTTGACCTATCAGGAAAAAACAGACCGACAAATACCGCTAGTGCTTCTTAAAGAAAGTTCAATACCTACTTAACTATCGCTGCGTGTCTGTCTTTGGTTAAGCACCCAGCTGGTATGGCTGTTTCTAGCCATTGAGTGCCGCCGAGGTAAACCTCCATATCCCGTCGTGCTGCTCGATGAGGTGCCAGTTGGTGCGGGCGTAGGCAGCGGCTGGGCCAGACATCGAAAAATTATTAGCCCAGTTGCAGTCGTTAAACATGGTCGCGCCGAGAACGTCAGCCTCAGCCAGGTCACCACGCTCGATCATTAGGCGCACGGCGGCGGCTGCTTTGGCGGCATTTCTTCCGAGGTCGGTTCCACTCTCTTTGGCATCGTTGTTTGCCGCCTGGAGGATCGCGCTAACGGGGTGAGGTTCTCCGTTGATTTCAGCTTGCACAACGTAGGAAAAATAATCAGCGGTGCCCTCAACGATCCAGCCTTGGGCGTCATACTTCTCGGGTTTCTCCGGGCCGTCTTCGGGCGCGCAATGGGTGGTGAGGTAAGTGGATAGAGCGTGATAGAGCTCGTGGATGTAAATGCGTTGGGCGGTCGCTGCGGTCACCTCCGTAGGTAACGCATAGATTGCCATCCGTGATTCGAAGCACGGATCGGGTGCAGTCGAGGCGTCGGCGCTTCCGCCGATCCAGAGGCGAACGTTCTCTTTGATCGACCTGGCTTGTTCACCCCTCCAGCCGCCTACGTCGGCACAAGGTGCGGCATCAATCCAAGCATCAACATCATCGAGCAGCTCGGACAACACGTCGTCGGCAAGCACCTGCTGCATCTCATTGAACGGCACATCGAATTTATCGCGGGCATCCTCGCGGATCATCGCCCCAACCGGCCAAACCACGCCCAAAATGTCTGCCTGCCAAAAGCTCATCTTCGCAGTCGCGACCTCAGTCCAATTGCGGATGTCGGCGGTCGCCAAAGAACTCCGGTTAATGATCTGGATCGTAGGACCTCGCGGGGTGGCTGTCGTGGGCGCCGGAGCCGAAGTCGTACTTGGAGGCGAAGTTGCAGCCAGCGTTGAGGTAGAGGTCGGAGCTTCAGCGGCCACTGTTACAGCTGCCGTCACTAACGAGGAATCGGCAACTGTCAGCGCAGAGTCAGTTCCCCCACCGCAACCAGCCAGAAGCAGTATTACCAGTGAGACCACAGTCTTATGCACCCAAGGAATTGTGCCTCACTTGCGGATGACACCCTTACTCAAACCGCAAAAAGGTCAGCTCCGGCGCCGAAACAAACACGGCGCTCAGCAAGTGCGCCTCAAGGCACCCAGCTCAACGCTTATGAGGTTGTGAGTGAACTCGCAACTTCTTCCCTTTGTCCGCTTTACTCGAGATTCGTACTTACTAAACGTTTAGTTATGTTAAGATGCCTGGGGAGAGAAAAATACTGGCGCGAAAAGGGCCACGATATGAAAAGTTACAGAGTTCAGTACGACCCAAGGACCGAGGAGGAAATAGCGAATTGGAGGTACTTAGGACCTCCCCAATTCGGGCCATCAACCCGACACAAGGGACTGTTCATTCGAATATTTAAAAGGTTTTTCGGCATGAGCAAACACCGCAATTACCCTGACGGCGGATTCCGGAAACAAGAAAGAAACGCCGCATAAAAACCGTCAGAAACCGATTATCTACCTCAAATACTTGGGGCCACATTGACACCCGCCGATAGCTTAAAGGTTGACAAAGGAAACCACCGAAAGGGCCAGCCATGTGCGAAAACCCTGAGCGATGTTGTAGCTCACCGTCATAGACAACGAGAAGCGTCTACTAACGGGTCCGCACTTGATTAACCATTGCAGGATTGGACCGCGAGGTAGGTGCTTCTCCCATTTTTAGGCAAAATACCCAATAACTCCAGCTCTGTTCGACCAGTAAGCAGCGATAATGACAGCAACTCCCAAACGGGGCCTGGATTCTAGGTATTTGATTCCTATCACCATGTTGATGTCGCTCTCTTTCGAGAGCCACATCAAATTCTTGCCCAAAAACTAAAGAAGCCGCCCTGCTGGGCGACGTGGAAAGAAACCATAGCACACCTAAATTTTCATTTCCACTCCAAATAGCGTTTTTTTAAGGTTTTAGACCTTTTTCTTAGCGAACTAGGCCCAGTTGAGAGTCCTTTGGAGCACGTACCTCCGCCAAAGCACTTCCAGATCAACAATCATTGGCTTGTTGACGCCCGCTCGTATCGATACATGGGCGCCAAACAGCGAGCGAGTCCTATTAAAATTGAGGCTGTTAATGGGATCTGGCAGATTCACTACTAGACCCTCCGCCACCACGCAGAGCCGATATCAGTCATCAGGGCTGTGGGAGGAGCGCAAGTTTTTCACTCCTGGGTAACTCCCAAAGTCGTTTGATCTCTTCATCAAGCTCTGCAACCGTGCGACCAAAGACGGTTTCGAAGGCTTCTTCCCAACCGACTTTTTCCACTATTGGGTGAAAATCCTCAAGCAACACATCGGGGCCTGTCTCAGAGAGCAGGTGAGCGATGGCCCATGCTCCCAATTCGTAGCCCACACCGCTACACGGATCAGAATATTCAGTAATCGAGCTCAGGTTCCGCCCAGCACAACCGTTAGAAAACTCGTTGTCGATATTGTGCAACTTGTTCGCCATCTGTTCTTCATAACTAAACGGCCAATCACCCTTCGGCACTTTCGGCATCAACCCTTGGTTACCCAATTGGGCAGCTCCATATTGCGCCATGAACTCTGCAGATCCCTCAGTAAACCAGACTGGACCCATGGCGCTATCTCGCTTGTCGTAATCGAGAGTGCTTATAAACGAATGCTGAACCGCATGCCAATACTCGTGAAGAACAGTCTTCACATCCTCTGCACCGGGAGTTCCGAATCGTCCAGCGAGACCCCACGGCAATGTGGTTGCAAAGCGATGGATTCCCCAGTCAAATCCACCGTTATGGCCCGCTGTTCCAAACGGCCGATTTTCAGCGACTGCTTGGGCTCCAAGTTGTTGGTACTCAATCATCGAATGCTGTTCCGAGCCCGCCTCTCGCCGCATACCGTCGTC
>CAJYBS010000345.1 GCA_913064795.1 uncultured Gammaproteobacteria bacterium | reverse complement strand
AAAAGCGCTGTTCGAATCGGCAGCGGCAATACTGAGATTTTGGCTAATTAACGGAGACTAACCGAATGACAGAAAGTCTGACTGGAACGGCGATACCGGAGAATGATGCGGCTGATGAGGCCGCTAGAGTGCGGAGAGACCGAGCACGGCTTAAGACCGTCGGGTTTCAGCATGGTGGCGTTATGATTGCTGCTCTCGTGATTTGGGGCAGCGCTGCTCAGTGGCTGGGAATGGCCAGTGAATGGTTGGTGCAGTTGGTTGGCATTGGTGCAGGATTTTTTGTGGGTGTGGTCTTGGCTTTTCTGGCCCACGAATGGGGACATTTTTCAGGTGCTCGATTGAGCGGCGCATTGTCTCCAGTGCTCAAGGAAAGAAGTTCTTTTTTTATGTTTAATTTTAAAACCGCAAGCAATTCCAGGGCTCAATTCTTAGCGATGAGTCTCGGGGGGCCGATGGCCAATTGGGCGCTTGTGGCTTTGGTATTGCTCGCGCTGCCATCGGGTACGCTCGCACATGCCGCCTTGGCGGCGACCGTTCTGGGTGTGGCGATCAACGTTTGTGTCTTCGAGTTTCCGGTCATCAGCCGGGTCAGCTATGGACAAGATCCCGCAGAAACGCTGGCGACCCGCCAGCTCGAGATGAAACAGGCGGGCTGGGTCAAGCAAGCTGGATTGATGGCGGGCGGGGTTGCTTTTATTCTCTTAGCGCTGGTTTGAAGAATCACATTTTTGAGCGTTTCGCTTAAGGGGCGTTTGCAGCAACACCCGGGATCGATTGTTTGGAGCGGCGGCTTGACAGCGGTCGTTCGCAGGTAGCGCTGCAAGGCAGAATTGGGCGCTGTTGGTGGATGAATCTTTGACGAGGGTTTTTCCAATCGCAGTCGAGTGGGTCTATGCTCACGAAGACCCTTACGAAAAAGTGCCGGGCTAAAAGTGACTCTCAATTAATAGTCCCCTGCAGCCTGTCCTTGGATCGGGTGCTTTGACTCAACTCAGAGCGAATTCAAACGCGGACCTTCCATTGAGTTCAATATTTAATTGAGTGCGCTGGAGCGTGAATGTTTGGTGGGGTTGGAACAAAAAGCAGTATCTTTTGAACAGCCGAGTTAGGAGGAAACAATGAGTTATAAAACGTTAGAAATTGAGCATCGCGAGGGTGTTGATTGGCTGTGGCTAAACCGTCCAGATGCGCTCAATGCCATCACAACCGAGATGGTTTCTGAATTACGGGATTACTTTGACGGACTGATGGAAAATGCCCGAACCCGTGTGGTGATCTTAGGCGGCAGAGGCCCTGCTTTTTGTGCTGGACTTGATATTAAATCAGCGCAGGATCCGGAGATTCCGAAGCCTTTCGGCCAAGGCATGGGTTTCCAAGGCTATCTTGCTGAGGTCTATATCAAGATGCGCCGCTGTCCCCAGCCCATTATTGCGATGGTCCAGGGTCCTGCCTGTGGTGGTGGCTTTGCGTTTGCCTTGGCAGCTGATATTCGAGTGGCTGCAGAAAACGTAAAAATGAACGCGGCCTTTATTAAATTAGGGTTGTCTGCCTGCGATATGGGCACAAGCTATTTTTTGCCGCGTTTGGTGGGGACGAGTATCGCGGCGGAACTGATGTTAACTGGACGCTTTATAGAGGCAGACCGCGCCTTACAGACGAATTTGGTGTCAAAAGTTGTGCCCGAAGACGAACTTTCCGCAGCGGCGGAGGATTTTGCGCGGGATTTGCTGGCGGCATCTCCCATGGGGCTTCGTTTAACCAAAGAGGGTTTGAATGTGGCGGTCGACTCAGCCAGTCTCGAGGCGGCAATGGCGGTTGAAAACCGTAATCAATTGCTTTGCTCTCGGACCGAGGATGCCCTGGAGGGCATGACGGCGTTTATCGAAAAACGGCCGCCTCAGTACACGGGTCGATAATCGTTGAAAGATAGGGGCTGAGGCTGGGAGGTCTAATGGAACACAAAGGCAAGACAGCACTGGTTACGGGCGCGGGGCAAGGCATTGGTCGCGCCACGGCTGAGCGTTTGGCCCGAGCAGGCGCCAACGTCTATGTTCAGGATATTGATGCCGAGGCGCTGGATGAAACGGTTTCCCGGCTCGCGGGTTTTGATGTTGGGGTGGTTGCGTCGGTTGGAGACCTTAGAGAAAGTGCGTTGCCCGAAAAGATGATCCAAGAGAGCGTCGATGCGTTTGGTGGTCTGGATATCGTCGTTAACAATGCGGGATACATTTGGAATGGTGCCATGCACAATCACTCTGAGGCGCAGTGGCAAGCGATGCTAGAAATTCATGCGACTGTTCCCTTCCGCGTTCTCCAAGCCTTCGCAGGTTGGATGCGACCAACCGTAAAACAAGAGATGTTGGATTCTGGCGTTGGTGTTTCCCGGCGGGTTGTTAATATTTCGTCGGTCAGTGGTACTCAAGGCAGTGCAACCCAAGTGGCCTATTCCGCGGGAAAGGCCGCTGTCATTGGGCTGACCAAAACTTTAGCGAAGGAGTGGGGGCGGTATAACTGCAATGTCAACGCAGTCGCTTTTGGACATATCGAAACCCGTCTAACGCAGTCCTACGAAGATGATGTGCCGGAAATTGAGGTTGGTGGCCGCAGCTTTCGGGTTGGGCTGTCCAGTCGCCAGCGAGCCGGGATATCCAGCAGTGTGCCATTGGGGAGACCAGGCACCGTAGAGGAAGCCGCTGGTGCGATCTATCTGCTAACGCTCCCCGAAGCAGGCTACATCACTGGGGAAGTCATCACCTGCTCAGGAGGCATTTAGAGCGTCCGCCGTTTGTCTCTGCGTCAGGGCGTCAGCCAAAATTGCAGGGATGCAATCGTTCAATTCAAGTCTTTTACCTTCGGTCGCGATGGATGATTTTGCGGCAATTACCCGCAGAGAACTCTTTGGATGCTCAGATTCAATTTCGATGGCGCTGATGGTGAAATCCAAAACATGCCCGATTATGGAGTGCTGATGTTTCTGCGGCGAGATTTGCGCCTTCACCGTGTAAATCCTTTTTCTGATTCCAGGGTATGGCTCGATGCGACTTTGGGGTAAGTTGGGGGCATCGATTCATTGAAGGAGAAGGTTTTGGCCAAGACCGATGCATTTAGGCCGGGTGAGGTTACGGCAGCCCCGGGGGGTCAGCTCGCGCACCCCCAACACATTGCGCATTCCCAGCGCTTACAGGAAACATTCTATGCCGTGGGTCCAAATGCGTGGTGCTATGTGGGAAACGGACTTTCGAATCAAACGTTCATTCGTGGTCCCGGTGGCATTATCGCAATTGATACCGGCGAGTGCGTTGAGGAAATGCAACAGGCCATCAAGCAATTGCGAACCCAGACAGATTTGCCGATCACAGCGTGCATCTATACCCACTTTCATTACGTGGCTGGAACCACAGCAATCTGTGATGATCGAGGGCACGCCAATTTCCCAATT
>CAJYBS010000344.1 GCA_913064795.1 uncultured Gammaproteobacteria bacterium | reverse complement strand
GCGATCAAACATCGATGCCTTAAGGTCCACTGGCGTTAAACAGACAGAATCGACGACCTAACCGGAGCCATCGGGGCGAGTGTTGATGAACATCTCAAACACAACAGTGTCGACTTAAGCGGCAAAACGCTCACACCCAGCTTCTCACTCAAGATTTTTACTTGAAGCTTCTCACTCAAGGCTTTTTACCTGAAGCTTCTCACTCAAAGTTTTCGTTCAAAGCGTTTTACTTAAAACCACCCACTTCAAGTTTCCAATGCGAGCGGAAAACTTGAGTAAAATTCAGTATAAAAAGTTAGGCTCTCGAGGACCAAGGTGACCAGCAGACGCCGCTTGCGCCCTAACGCAGCGGGTCCAGCAGAGAGCTCTTTTTATAAAAGCAAACCCTTGAGGTCCCTGAGCAAAGTAACGCTCAGAGACCCTTCAATGCCGGTTTAGTCGACTAAATACGCTCGATAATGATGGCGGGCGCCATACCACCAGCCGCGCACATCGTGACGAGCCCAAACTGCTGATCCCTGCGTTCTAGCTCATCGAGTACCGTGCCGATTAACATCGAACCGGTCGCACCTATGGGATGACCCAGCGCCATTGCACCACCATTAACGTTGACTTTGTCACGATCGAGATCTAAATCACGAATAAATTTTTCCGCAACAACGGCAAACGCCTCATTAATCTCAAACAGATCGATATCGTTAATGGTCATACCCGCCCTTTTCAGAACTTTTTGAGCCGCGGGCACTGGCGCATTCAGCATCAACGTTGGCGAATCCCCCATGTTGCACATGGCGACGATTCTCGCTCTGGGCTGCAGACCATTGGCCTTGGCGTAGTCTGGGGAGGCCATCAGGACGGCGCCAGCGCCATCGACAACCCCAGATGAGTTTCCAGCGTGGTGAAAATGCTGAATCTGAAGGTCTGGATAGGCTTGCTTAACCAGCTTTCGAAACGTGGTCCCTGAATCGTCGAGCTCAATGTCGGCGATCACCTCAAAGGAGGGCTTCAATTGACTCAGGCCCTCGAGGGTTGTTTGGGGACGCGGAAATTCTTCATGATCCAGCGCGATACTACCGTCGGGTTTGTGTACGGTCACCAAGGATCGATCAAAATAGCCATTTTTAATGGCATGATCTGCTCGCTGCTGAGAGACCAGCGCGAGTTGATCAAGATCTTCTCGACCGATTCCTTCAAGCGTCGCGATCGTATCGGCACACACCCCCTGATGCGGCTGCGGATGTACTGAGCGCAATCGAAAATTATCGTTATCCAAAAATGGCGAACCCTTGCCCCCGCCTGATCCGGCTAAAGACATCATCTCCGTACCACCCCCGATGGTGAGATCTTCCATACCCGACATAATGTTAGCAGCAGCGATATTGACCGAGGTGATCCCCGATCCGCAAAAGCGATCGAGCGTTACGCCGCTCGCTTTGACGTCATAACCCGCATCGAGGGCTGCCATTCGAGCCAAATCTCCGCTCTGAGGACCGCGCTGGGAACTGGTCCCAAAAACAATGTCATCGACTTCAGCCGTGTTAAAACCCACCCGTTCTTGTAAAGCCCGGAGGACAGCGGCACCAAGATGCTGCGGGTGTTCCTCGGCTAAGGCGCCTTTACCTTTTTTGCCAATACCCCGGGGTGTTCTACAGGCGTCTATGATCCAGGCTTCGGCCATGATGGTGCTCCAAAAAAGTTGATGAGACGGCACAATACCGCTAGCGCGCTGCTAAATCCAGTGGCGGAGATTCCCTTAGCTTTATCAAGATGTCTACAACCTGTTTTGATCTGACAGTCTTTGGGATTATGCTAATCGCCCTGAGTGTTGGGGATGACTTCAATTTCAAAGGTGGTTAGCTTTTTTGATGGCAAACAACAGCCTTGAGCGATAACAACAGCCTTGAGCCTAAACAACAGCGCTCGGTGCTGAAACAACAGCTCAGAGCAGTAAAATACCTGTCCTAGGCTGTGATAACGGCCTTGGGCCTTTAAACATTCTCTGATGAGCCCGTCAATTTATGTGCCGTTCAAAACTTCATCTCTGCATCATCAGCATTATCTTCTTGCAAATGGGCCTAGATCCGAGCGCTGCCAAAGCGTCGAATGATCAATCAAGCAAGAGTCCGTATGAAAATGCACCGGACCAGATTCGGCACCGGCTCAAAGCCCCTCCTGAAAACACACCAGTGAGCGACGATTCCGACGTCAATCCCTGCTTGGATTGTTTTTCATGGGATGTGGACGGTAACGGAAAAGCAGAACCGCTCACCGACGGCCTCATCGTTCTGCGTTACTTATTTGGATTTACAGATCAGGCACTGGTCAACGGCGCGCTAGCAAGTAACGCCACCCGAGGATCAAGCGAGGCCGTGACCGATTTCATTAAAGCGCATGAATCGGAACTTGATATCGACGGCGATGACCAGAGCGAACCGCTCACCGATGGTCTGTTACTGCTTCGCTATCTCTTTGGCTTTGAGGGGTCGGCGTTAATTAATGGAGCTATGGGCAGCAACGCAGCTCGTGCCACCGCTTCTGGGGTGGGCGATTTTCTGTTTGATCGCCTGCCCACGACCCAGGATGACACACCTAGCGCCCTTGATCCGGCCTGGGATTTGGCCTCCGCCTCCCCGGCGCAGGTTGGCACGTCGCAGTCAGCTGTCGACTCAGTGATTGAGCACATTTTTACGGATAACGCTGTTCAAGGGGCCCTTGTTACCAAAGATGGCTATGTGATCGGCGAGCGCTACAGCTCAGGCTATGACGCCGACTCACTTGGAACCAGTTGGTCCGTGGCAAAAAGCTTTTACAGCGCGGCCATCGGGGTTGCAATCGGGGAAGGCCTGATCACATCCGTCGACCAAAAAGTCAGCGAAATCCTGACAGAATGGCAAGGCACCAGTAAAGCTGACATTACCCTGCACAACATGTTGCAAATGAGATCCGGCTACTCAAGCATCGACGAGGTTTTTTTCACAACCGATCAGACCGCCTACGCGATTGATCGACCGCGGGTACGTGCTCCGGGCTCACGATTTGCCTACTCCAATGCAAACTCGCAGCTGTTCGAGCCGATTCTCAGGCGAGTCACTGGAATATCCGCCCACGACTACCTTAGCCTTAAGATTCTTGCGCCTATTGGGATCAATACCAATGAGGTCGGCCTTTGGTTCGACGCTACCGGCATTAACCCAATGACCTATTGCTGTATCGACATGAAAGCAGCTGATTTTGCACGCTTTGGGTTGCTTTATGCCCGAGGTGGCCTATGGCGCGACACACAAATTGTACCCGCCGAGTATGTCGATAACAGCCTAATTGCCAACGGGTGGTACGGCTATCAATGGTGGATCATGAATTCGGATTACTTTTCAGGCGACCCCCTTGCCACACGGGAGGCCCCTGCCCAGGGCATCGCGCTGCAACATATTGTTGCGCGTCCACAAGCCG
>CAJYBS010000343.1 GCA_913064795.1 uncultured Gammaproteobacteria bacterium | reverse complement strand
CCGGCTCATGAGGTGCAAGCAAATAAGTCAGTGCAAGATTCTTAAGAACCCGACCACCGACACTCTTTGGGGTCAACGCGAATGGCTCCTTTCGATCATGGGTTTCAAATACCGTGAGCAATTCTGGCGTTAGGGCTACTGCAATGCTTTGGCGCACATGCTCTCGCGCTGAAGCCAAGCATTGAACATCCACCTTCGATTCCAGCTCAATCAAATAACTCAATGCCGGTAAAGTCAGCATCAGTCCCGTCATGGCGCCATCAAACTCGGTGCGCTCGGCTTGAAACGCGGCGACACCTAAGTGGTGCCGAAAAACATCAATCAGCGTTGCATCAACGGCTAAGTCCGCGCCTATTCGAATTTGAGACTGCACCTCTTGAATCACGCGCACCGCTAATCGTTGCCCGGCCTCCCAACGATTGAAGGCATCACCATCGTGCTGTGACAAGAAACACAACTCTTCATTGGAATAATCAATCGCCAGTTTAATGGGCGCCGAAAACCCTCTCGCGAGAGAGGGCAGCGGCTTTTCTTTAACGCCCTCTAAAACAAACGTTTGCTCTGATTCCCGTAGGGAGAGCACTTTTGAGAAGCCGTCTTGGTTGGCCAAGGGCTCGGAGTCAGTAAATTGAAGGTCACGCCCGTCTGCACCAATTAGGCCAACGGTGATCGGCATGTGAAGCGGCAGCTTCTCCAATTGATCCGGCGTTGTCGGCGTTTTTTGGGACAAGGTCAGATGATAGGTTTCCCTCGCCGCATCATAGACGCCTCGCGCTTCGACCTCAGGTGTTCCAGCCTGCTCGTACCAACGCCGAAATTGCTCGAGATCATATCCGGAGGCGGTCTCTAAGGCTTTGACAAAATCTTCGGTGGTCACGGCCTCACCATCGTGACGATCAAAATAGAGATCCGTGCCAGCGCGAAACCGCTTTGGACCCAGCAAGGTGTGGAGCATCCGAACCACTTCTGCCCCTTTCTCATAGACCGTCGCTGTATAGAAATTGTTGATCTCTATAAAGGATGGTGGACGGATCGGATGCGCCATGGGACCGGCGTCTTCTGGAAATTGATGGCTTCGAAGAACAGACACCTGTTCAACTCGACTCACCCCTTCCGACCAACGGTCAGCCGAAAACTGCTGGTCTCGTAGCACTGTGAACCCTTCTTTCAAGCTCAATTGAAACCAGTCTCGACAGGTCACCCGATTCCCCGACCAGTTATGAAAATACTCGTGGGCAACCACCGCCTCGACGCGCTGAAACCCTGCGTCCGTTGTTGTCTGCTGATGAGCGAGAACGCATGACGTGTTAAAAATGTTGAGGCCCTTATTTTCCATCGCCCCCATGTTGAAACTCTCGACCGCGACAATCATATAGATGTCTAGGTCATATTCTCTTCCGTAAGCTGACTCGTCCCAAGACATTGAGGCTTTCAGGCTGTCCATCGCAAAATCGACTTTGTCGATATTGTGGGCTTCAGTAAATATCTGCAGCGTCACGGTTCGGCCTGATTGCGTTACAAACTCGCTTTCAACGTGGGCTAAGTCGCCCGCAACCAACGCAAACAAATAAGCCGGCTTCTTGAAAGGGTCTGCCCAAGTCACTGTCTGACGACCGTCTGCAACCGATCGTGCTACGGCATTACCGTTCGACAGCAAAACGGGAAATTTTTCCACCGGCGCTTCGATGGTTGTCTCAAAAACGGACATGACATCTGGACGATCTAAATACCAGGTTATGTTGCGGAAACCTTCGGCCTCGCATTGGGTGCAGAGCATCTCTCCAGACTGGTACAGTCCCGAGAGCGCCAAATTTTCCTGCGGTTTAATCATGACTTTTGTCCGCAGGGTGAACCGATCCGGAACATTGCTCACCGTCAATTGATCATGGTCAATATGGTATTCATTATTGCTCAACACTTGACCGTTCAAAGCGACCTCGAGTGTTTGTAGACCTGGCCCGCCATCCAGCACGAGACCGGCGCCGGCTTCCGTTCCGGATTCGGCCGGGGTCGCCGCAGGGTTACGCACCATCCGCAATTCACTGGTCACCTGGGTCTCGCCCTCGTTAATGTCAAAACTCAGCACCGTTTCTTCGATGAGAAAGTCAGGTACTTGGTAATCTTTCAGATAAATAACACTGGGCTGACCTTCTTTCATCGCTGCTGCCTTATCAGAATGTGCGCGTTAGACAATGACGCATCATGAGTTTGGGTAAAATGGGCAACAGCAAGTTGCTAGAAAGCCCGTGATCATTTTACAACACCCAAAGCAAAGAGACACAGCTGCCTGACCGTTGTAATTTTCTGATACCATCACAACATGCAAGGCCAACTTTCAAAAATGACCTGCCAGCCTGGCGAGCAGGTTGAATACCGACTCAATCTTGGTGGCAGTGAACAAGAGATGAACACGCTGATTGGTCGGCGCATCCGGATCAGCTACCTCAGCGCCATCATTTGCCAGCATTGCGGCCGCAAAACCAACAAGAGTTTCGCCCAGGGACATTGCTACCCCTGTTTTCAAACCTTAGCCAGCTGTGATCTCTGCATCATGAGTCCGGACCGGTGCCACTTGCACCTTGGTACTTGCCGCGACGAAAGCTTTGCCGAGCGCTTTTGCCTCCAGCCGCATCGGGTTTATTTGGCCAATTCAACTGGGTTAAAAGTTGGCATCACCCGGGCCGAAAACCTACCTTCACGATGGCTGGATCAGGGCGCGACCCAAGGTTTGGTCATTATGACGACCGCAACCCGGAGACAATCAGGGCTTGTTGAGGCCGTTCTCAAAGCACACGTTAGTGACCGAACTCAGTGGCAGCGGATGCTCAAAAGTGCCGGTGATGTGATCGATCTCGAGGCGGAGCGCGACCGACTGATGGACCTCGCGCAAGCCGAGATTGCCGCGCTGCAGGCAGAATTTGGCACCGATCAAATTGCCCCTGCCGTCGGCGCAGAACCGATGGCATTCACCTACCCGGTCGCTCAATATCCAGAAAAGGTTAAATCTCACAATCTCGAAAAGTTGCCCGTTCTTGAGGGGGAACTGCAAGGCATCAAAGGCCAGTATTTAATCCTCGACCACACCGTGATTAACCTTCGCAAATACACGGGTTACGAAGTGGCACTCCAGATCATAGACTAGCCAAAACCCCTTATCACTGGCTTATCCCTGGGGACTTTTGGAGGGGCTCCAAGCTTATCGAGACGATGGGTCAATCCACTTAAAACTATGCCTGAAACCGATGTTGGAAGTCCTGGAGAAGACCCCGCCTGGGATGGCAGGGTCACGCCGGGGCCCTCTTTTTTCGGCACTCATTCCTTGACCTAATGCCTGCTGCTGGCTGTCTTTTTTCTGCGGTCTGCTCTGGGCGGTCGGCGCTACAATGGACACACTACTTTAGTCTCTAGGCTCTTCTAAATGCACTTTGGCCCGGGCCACACTGCTGCGCTT
>CAJYBS010000342.1 GCA_913064795.1 uncultured Gammaproteobacteria bacterium | reverse complement strand
CCCAACAAGGTCACTAACATCAATATTGTAAGACAAAACTTAGACCCCATCAGATTGAGACCGCTCAGACTTCTTTTCCGCAAACGACCCCATCCCCGCTCTAAATTCCCGCACAAGTAACAGGCAGCAACCTTGAGAATTCTCATAAAAGATTTTCCCTGGATGATTGCATCAAAAGCGCTTCCCATAGGTGCTCTGAAGAATCACTTTTGCCGCGTCTGTACCGCCCGATCCACGGGCTGTAATCCTAAACATCTGGGTACAGCAGGTGTTCGGGTTTTGACCAATATTATCCAAATTGAGGCGATCTTCATCAGAGACCACCGTGCTAATGTGCTCAATGATGTAGAGCGGTGACGCCTGGGTTGATACCCCTTGCGTAAAAACCTGCAGCTCATTTTTGTAATCACTGGCCCATGGGTTTTCGGTGACGACGAAAAAGGACCCACCCGAGCGGGCATCATAAATCTTCGGATTATTATCGCTGCTTGTGCCGTAAGTCGCCGATGTCATTGCATTTAAAACAGCCTCAGCCTCGACAAGCGCTGTTTCAGCTGCGTTAAAAGCAAGATTGCTGTCTCGCTGGTTACGGGCGATCAGCTCCTGAATACTGGTCCCTTGGACCGCTGATAATGCCAACATGGTTAAAATTAACAAAATCACCAAGCTGGTGACTAACACCATTCCGTCTTGATGCCTGCGCAGTTTCATTAACCTGCATTCCTAATCTGGACCGTTCGCCGATAGGTCCGGCGCAGCAATCCATCGCTTTCGCTCGATCCCACCGAGACACCGCTGTTAGCAGTAATCTCAAGCAAGATCGTCACCACCTGACTCATATCAAGGCTCGCAGCTGGAGTAAAATATTGATTGGGAACGCCATCACCATCACTATCGATGCCAACGAGAATCTGCATACTCTCGATACCCTCAACCATTTCAGAGGTGCCCGAAGCGTCCCGACGATAAAGGGATAAATCTCCCAAACCAGTCCTGGAGGATGCGCCGGGAGCGATATAGTAATGACGCCCTACAATACTCGATACCGCCGCACCCGTTCCAAAAACCCCGGTTTCTGCCAGACCAGAGACAGCATTACCGCCGCTCTCGATTGCATGCGCAAAGGTCACGGTCGTACTGTTGGTATTCGTCACCCCAGTTACTTCAAACAATGTGGCCTTCTCGCAATCATGCAAAAGCGCCAGATCATTGACCTCAATAGAGCTGGAGGCACCACTTGCAACGGTCACAACAACCGCCTCTGACCCCGTCGTTAAGGCACTTGCGAGATACGCCTCATCATTCTCTAAATATCTCAAGGCCAACACGTCTGTTCCAGCCGTCGCGACACTAGAAATGGCGGTCGGCAAGGTGGTCGCCGAGGTCGTCCAGTTACCGACATCAACCCCATTAAAAACCGATAGGCCATAACGAATATCATAATCCGGCGAAATGTCGGCTTCGCTGGCCATGGTGAAATAGACATCTCCGCTCGAGAAACAGCCGCGATAACCCGACTTCTCTAGATCCCTAGCCATAACATTGAGCCCAAAATTTGCACTTTCCTGTAACCTCGCCTGGGCTTGAAGCACGTTGTAGGTATCCGAATTTGCATTGAAAAGATTTAACACGCCAATTGTCACAAAGGCGCCGATCGTCATCGAGATCATTAGTTCGATTAACGATAGTCCAGTTTGCTGGCGCAGAGGCAGGATCAATTGACTTGTGCCGTGATCGAGAGCTTTTGGCAGAGGTTGCTGACGTCCCGCGCGCCGCAACTCGTTTCAATCGCATCTGCCGACCAGTACACTGAGATTTCATAATTCACCGTCGCAATGGAAGCGGTCCCAGCGCTCGGTGATCCCAGACTATAGTTCGAGTTGCTCGCCGTTCGAATCACTTCACCCGCCGCTAAAGGCAGGCGATCAAAATCAGCCTCAACTAGCCCAAAAGTCGTCTCACAATCATTACTGGGCTGACCCAGCCGACAGGCCCAATTCTGCAGATCATAGTCCTTGAGGCTCGCAGCCGTGCAGCTCGCTGCCGCACAATTGGTGGCACTTGCAGCTGAAATCGCGGTCGAACGGGCCCATTCATAGGATTGGCCCTTATTGACCCGAATACGATCCAAAAGATCATTGGCGGCTTGCAGCGCAATCATTCGTTGACCGGCTTCCCGCGCCTGCTGCAGACCGACGATTTGCAGCCCCGCAACCCCAAGCACGCCAACGGCAACAATCACCATCGTGACCAACAGTTCGATCAAGGTAACGCCCCGGTTGTGAACCTGTTTCATCATGGACAGGCATCCAGACCTGTCAGTGCTGGGCGGCCAACCAGCTTGATATCAATCAACCGATAGTCCTCATTTCCGCGACACAAATTAAACTGCCTCCCCGCACCTGATGTCCCGGAAAGCCCACCCAATCCATCAAAACTGACCGACGAATATCCACCAGAAATCACAAGAGTGATCTCATCGCTGCCAACCGTGAATTGACGAAGCGCGCCGGTGCAGTTTCCAGGGGAATTCAACACAACGCAGTATCCATCTGAGAAATCCTTGGACGTGGTATCTAAGGCCTGCACCGACACAATACCATCGCGCTTGAGCGCCTCACTCCTTGCAATATTAATGGCCGCGATCAGATCGTTGGATGCAGTGGTGACCGCGGTGCTGTCCACCAATGACTGATAAGCTGGCACCGCAACCCCCAGCAAAATTGAGACCACAGCGAGCACCACCATCAACTCAATCAAGGAGAATCCGGACCCAGGCCCGGATCGCCCCGCCCCTTTTTGTGACGGATTTATCCCTAGCGCACCATCTAAAAACGATCTCAAGATAGGGCCTAAGGAAAATTTGCTGCCAAGTCGACTCGAGACTTTGATTTCGCGCAAGCTTTCCTGGCGAGCGCGAAGCCCACAGCCCTGATCCGGCGAAAACGCTCTATAGAATCGTCTGTGTGCCATCACGATCAAGCTGAACACATTCGACGCTCGCATCAGCGCAGCTACCCCCTGAAACGGGGGTTGCTGTAATCGTGTAGCTACTGACTGATGCGCTCACCGAGAGGGTGTATTGGGCGGTGCCATTGGTGGGCGAGTTTGCATCGCATTCACTGTCTCCCCCAACATAAGTGAAGCCTTCACTGTAGAAACGCTCAAGCGCCAGAGCGCAAACCTTTGCATCAACAGCTGCCTGATTTCGATAACTATCCGATATGTACCCTTGATACGACGGGACCGCAATCGCGGCAATTATGGCGATAACAGCCACTGTCACCATGAGCTCGATCAATGTGAAACCAGATTCAAGCCTGGGCTCTAAAAATCCTATCGGGTCTGGGTGGCATTGATTACCCAGTTTCTGGCCCCTCGAGTGCCTCATCATGCCTCGCTCCTCAACGGCATAGGTTGGTCTCGGGGCGCATCCAGCGAACGCTGTGCGCTAGCACTTTTGATACAGACC
>CAJYBS010000341.1 GCA_913064795.1 uncultured Gammaproteobacteria bacterium | reverse complement strand
TGGGACGTCGTGAGTGTTGAACAACTGGCCGTCGAGCAAAATTTGAACCCCGTGAGTGTTGATGAAGGGCGACGTCAGGCGGTGAGTTTTTTGGCCATGGGCCAAGCGTATCTGATGGTGGGTGCGCTGATGTTGTCACGTTGGTGGCAGAGCGTTTTGTTTAATCCAGGTGGGTTTGGACAAGAGCTTAAGCAAACAAGGTTATCGCTAAAGGCCGTGGTGCCAATTGTGTTAGTCGGGCTTTTGCTGGCGGTACAAGATGGGATGGGTTCGTGGCTAGGGCTCTTAACAGTGCCGTTTGTTGTCATCGGTGCTGGCTTGGTTCACGAAATACTGGCTGCGCGAGGCGTCTCGCACCAGTGGTACGTAATGTTTTATGTGACGTTGTTGCTGTTCTTTCAGGCAGTCTGCGCCGCATTGGTCGTCTTGGTCACTGTTGATAGTGCGATGGATATTAGACAAAGAATGAGGTCAAAAGAGGATTAGGATTATGGAAGTCATACTACTCGAAAATGTTGCAAACCTAGGTGGGCTGGGTGATCAAGTCACGGTCAAACCGGGTTACGGGCGAAACTACCTAGTGCCCCAGGGCAAAGCTGTTACGGCCACGGCAACCAATATCGCGGAATTTGAATCTCGACGGGCGGAGTTGCAGAAGGAAGCCGATGCTCAGCGCAGCGCTGCTCAAACTCGTGCGGAAAAGGTCAATGCCTTATCCTTGACGATTGCTGCCAATGCAGGGGAAGAGGGCAAGCTTTTTGGTTCGGTAACGGTTCGAGACATCGCCGATGCTGCTACCGACGCAGGGGTAGAAATTGATCGGAGCGAAGTCAGACTTCCAGAAGGTCCTCTGCGAGCTCTGGGGGAATACCAGGTAGAGGTTTATCTGCACCCAGAGGTCAGCGCCCAAGTGACGGTCATGATTGAAGCCGAGGAAGCATTTCCATCCTAAGACCAATCCATTAGTCTAAAGATTGGATCCCACTGAGAACGACTTTTGGCCATCGACATGGATGATCACCAAGCTCTGAAGGTCCCGCCGCATTCTATTGAGGCGGAACGTTCAGTGTTGGGTGGATTAATGCTCGATAGCGAGGCCTGGGACAGAATCTCAGCACTGGTGACTGCAGACGATTTCTATCGATCTGAGCACCGACCCATTTTTCGAGCCATGGAATGGCTCATCAGCCAGAATAAACCCCTAGACATCGTGACCCTCGCTGAATCGCTCGAGTTACATGGTGAGCTAGAAGATGTGGGCGGTTTGGGCTATCTGACGGAACTCGCATCCGGAACGCCAACAGCATCCAACGTTGCCGCCTATGCCGATATTGTTCAAGAACGTGCAACGGTTCGCAAACTCATTGGCGTCGCTCATGAGATTGCGGAGAGTGGTTTTAACCCTCAAGGTCGCGACAGCGCTCGCTTGATTGACGAGGCAGAAGGCAAAGTCTTCAAGATCGGTGACGAACGTCCTAGTCGTGGGGGCCCTGAGTCCGTTCGACCACTGCTCGCCAGAGCCGTCGAAAAAATCGATGAACTCTACCTGACCAAAGGCGCTTTGACTGGAATCAGCTCAGGATTTCAGGACATCGATACAATCACCGGTGGTCTTCAAGCCGCTGATTTGGTGATTGTCGCCGGTCGCCCCTCGATGGGTAAAACGGCCTTTATGATGAATGTCGCCGAAAGTGCGGTTATCTCCGGAGAAAAACCAGTGGTGGTGTTCAGCCTAGAGATGCCGTCGCATTCGCTGATTATGCGAATGCTGTCGTCACTCGGCCGGATCGACCAAAGTAAAATTCGAAGTGGCCAGCTCGGTGATGATGACTGGCCTCGCCTAACCTCCGCGGTGACCCTGCTCAATGATAAGCCCCTCTTCGTTGACGATACGCCGGGCCTAACACCCAATGAAATGCGTTCAAGAAGCCGCAGGATTGTTCGCGAACATGGCGCGATTGGTATGATCGTGGTGGATTATCTGCAGTTGATGCAAACCTCCAGCACACCAGAAAACAGAGCGGTTGAGATCTCGGAGATTTCTCGATCGCTTAAATCGATCGCAAAAGAGTTTGATTGCCCAGTGATTGCCGGATCCCAGCTAAATCGTAGTCTCGAACAGAGAACCGATAAACGGCCGATCATGTCCGACTTGCGAGAGTCTGGCGCCATCGAACAGGACGCGGACTTGATCATGGCTGTATATCGGGATGAGGTCTATCACGAGGATACGCCCGACCGGGGCGTTGCTGAAATCATCATTCTAAAACAACGTAATGGACCCATCGGTCGTAAAAAGCTTGCGTTTATCGGGCAATATACAAAGTTCGAAGACTTAGCCAGAGATTATGAAGACTACTACGAGTGAATGATCAGGACGCTTCAGTACGAATTGATCTCGCAAGCCTAACGTATAACTTCAATGTAGCCCGTGCCGCCGCGCCGACAAGTCAAATTATGGCTGTGATCAAAGCCGATGCTTACGGTCATGGCGCCGAGGCCGTAGCAAAACACCTAGGGAGCGCTGACGCTTTTGCGGTTGCACGAATCAGCGAAGCGGTCGCATTGCGCGAATGTGGAATCAACCATCCAATCACCGTTTTATCGGGCTTAATCGATCAGCACGGCCTTCGCCTAGCGGAGCGTTATGGTATCGACCTTGTGCTGCATCATCCAGAGCAATTGGGTTTGTTTCAAAGTTCGGGAGTGAATGTTTGGCTAAAATTCGACACCGGGATGCATCGATTAGGTCTCGGTCTGAAAGATCTGGAAGGCTGCTTAAAGGCGCTGCCCGAAGCGAGGGTGCTCGGGTTGGTCAGTCATTTCTCAGATGCTGACGATCCGAGTAATGCCAAAAACAATGAGCAACTCGAAACCTTTTTAGCTCAGATCCAGCGATTTGGATTACCCGGCAGCCTATCAAACTCAGCCGCGATTCTTTCTGGTTTGGGGACCGATCAAGCCTGGGTCAGGCCAGGGATCATGTTGTATGGAGCGAACCCCTTTGTGAGTCGGTCCGTTGACTTGCGTCCCGTCATGGAGCTGACCGCGCCGGTCATTGCGGTCAAACAATTGCGAAGAGGCGACCGGGTTGGTTATGGCAGTCGTTGGCAGGCTCAAGCCGATTGTACGGTGGCGGTGTTGGCGATCGGTTATGCAGACGGTTACCCTCGAGAAATCAAGCTGGATACACCGGTGGGATTGAACGGTCAGCGTGAAACTGTGTTGGGCCGTATTTCTATGGACATGTTAACGATTTCAGTGTCCGGAGCGCCGCCCTCAATTGGCGATCGTGCTGAGCTGTGGGGCCAGCACGTTGCTATCGAGGAGGTTGCGGCCCAGGCCGGAACCTTGTCTTATGTCCTAATGTGCGGACTGGCTGCGCGTGTCCCCAGAATCTATCAAGAGTAGTTGAAAAAAAAAAAAGCAAAGCTGGCTTTTGTCTGCAGTGACTGCGGGTCTGAATATACGA
>CAJYBS010000340.1 GCA_913064795.1 uncultured Gammaproteobacteria bacterium | reverse complement strand
GGATCGCAGTTTTATATTGTACACGGGCGTGAGCGAACAGAACGAGATATAGATCTACTTGATCGAAGCGCTGACCCTATCAAGAACAGAGCTTTCCATTGCTTACTTGGTCGGAACTCTGCTCTCAGCACTCTGTTTGCCGAGGGCGGGACGCCTTTTTGATGTGCACGGCGGCCGAGTCATGATGGCTGGATCGAGTATTCTCTTGGCTCTGATGCTCCTGTATATCACTCAAGTGGCCGAGTTGCAGCGCTTCGCGGGAGGGTCTGTGGCCGCAGGTTGGTGCTTAATCCTGATCGGCTATTTTGGGGTGAGGTTTTTAGGTCAAGGGGTTTTGACCAGTGCCTCTCGCAACATCCTTCTGATTTGGTTTGTCAAGCGTCGCGGCCTCGTCAGCGGAGTTCGGGGTGTTTTTGTCTCGCTTGGGTTTGCGCTGGCGCCCCTTTTGATTGCGATGCTGATTGCTGCTCGAGGATGGCAAGGCGCACTTTGGGTGATGGCCATAGGACTGCTGCTCTTTGGTGTTTTGGCCTGGATTTTCGTACGTAGCGCACCCGAGGTAACCCCAGTCGCTCCCAGCACAAACCAGGTTGAGTCTGAAGGCTCGTCTCAATCGGGCCACACCTTGGCGGAGGTGAAGCGTTCCAGCCTGTTTTGGCTTTACGCGAGTAGCCTGTCGATACACGCGCTTTTCGGCACTGCGTTGACCTTCCACATTGTTTCTATTTTTGAACAGGCGGGTCGCAGTTCTGCCGAAGCCTTCGCTTATTTTCTGCCCGCGGCGGTATGCTCAACGGTGGTAAATTTGATTGGCGGTTATTGGGCGGACACGCGACGGTTGAAACCCTTCCTCATAGTTATGCTCGCAAGCTTCCTATTTGGTGCAGGCGGTCTCGTCATGCTTGATACAACCGCTGGGTATTGGTCACTTGCCATCGGGTTTGGGTGCGGTGGCGGTCTGTGGGGGGTGATTTCAAACTTGGCGTTTGTGCGGTATTTTGGAACCCGTCACCTCGGCGAGGTCAGTGGTCTCAATACCGCGCTAACGGTCTCAGCGAGTGCGGTGGGACCCGCAGTTTTTAGCCTTGGTCTCGACGGATGGGGCAGCTATGATCTTCCGATTTATCTCTGTATGACGGTTTTGATGGGGCTGCTGGTCTGGGCATGGGTGCAACCTGCCCCTGAGTGATTCCAAAAATCGGCCTGCGAGGATTGCGTTCGATTGCCTCGGGGAGAGGCAACCTGGCATTGCTGGTGCTGCCCATATGGTCCGGACAGAACCGAACTGCGGGGAGTAGAGGATGCGCAATAGATGTGCCGATCCTTAATCTGCCTCTTCAAATTGACCTTTCGTTCCGGCGGGGAGTACAACTTTTAGGCTCCCCCGGGTAGCTGGAGAATAGACCTACTCGCGATAGAAGCACCCCGCCTGGATCAGAATTGATCGCGAGTCTAATGCTTGGGATGCAGGACTCAGACTGGCTGGACTTGGATAGTTTTTTTGCCGAGGGTTCGAGCGCAGTCCAGAATCTCTTAGAATTTGTCCAGAACCATCAAAGTCATTTCTCTCCGTAAGGACTACGAGTTGATTGCGGCTGCAGGACTACTGCAGTCGTGAAACCGTGATTGATTTCAGGCTTCGAACGCCAAGCCCTAATGTTTTAAGCCGCTGCTCAAAAATCTCGAGCGGCGCTCCGATCTGACTTGGCGACCTAAGACAGGCGAGCACGCCGTTGGCATATTGCGCTGATTGCAATAAAAAGACAGCGCTGAATGACGCTTTAAATAAGGCAGTTTGCGCATTGAAAAAACTGCAAGCCAAGTGCGCTTCAAGATGATTTTGAACGAGTAGCCCCTCAGGTGTTGTTCGGTCAATCAGCGTCCTGAACCAGGCTGCGTGATCATTCACGGGCCGCAGGGGGTCAATGGGGTCATCAAGGAAGATATCGTCGATGAGACAGTCGAAACGAGTGGTCTGCGACTCGATATAGTTGACAGCATCGGCGCAAATCAGTTCTAGATCGGGATACTGCAGATCAAAAAAAGTTCGCGCCAAACGGAGGTGGTGAGGATCGATCTCAATACCCTGAGCCCGTTGCCAGCCGATAATTTTATGGAGTTGATGGAGCACTGTGCCGCCTCCGACGCCCAAAACAAGAAAATTTTTAGGCGGTAGTCTGCATAGAAGTGCCGGCAGGCTCAGTAAATCCCAGACCGCACCTTGAAAAACGTGCCGGGGGTGCCACTGGGTGTGGAATGCACCGTTGGTGTAGAGTCTGATTGAGCGGCCCGCGGTTCTGACCTCATAGGTCCGCCCATCATGGATCTCTTTGGTTTTGACCGTCACGATAGCAGCTTAATTTGTCCTAACAGGGTTCGGGTGGCATCGTGCATCGACTGTGAGGGCTGCTCAAAAGCCTTCGCCAAATGCTTGCCCAATTCGACACCCCACTGATCAAAGGCATTGATGTTCCAAACGGCGCTGCAGGTGAAGACTTTATGCTCGTAAAGCGCGACCAGCATGCCAAGGGTTTCCGGTGTCAAAGCGGACATCATCAAGAGACTGCTGGGCCGGTTGCCAGGATAATCCCGGTGCAGGTTTTCCGGGTCAGGCTGCCCCAGCGCCAAAGCCGTTATTTGCGCCGCGAGATGCAGTCGTAGAACTCGATGCGGCTCTGGGTCTGAAAGCGGATCCTGGGTGAAACCTAAGAAATCGATGGGGACCAAGTGTTGTCCCTGATGTAGGAGTTGGAAGAACGCATGCTGGCCGTTGGTTCCAGTTTGCCCCCAGGTAATCAATCCGGTTGAGTAGTGCGCCGGTCCACCCTCACGCTGGGTGCTTTTGCCCAAGCTCTCCATATCCATCTGCTGTAAAAAGGCGGGGAACAGGTTCATCCGTTCGCAATAAGGAATGATGGCTTGGGACTGAGACTTCAAAAAATTGCCATACCAGATGCTCAGCAGCGCCAGTACAACCGGGATATTTTCTCTAGGCGTTGTCTCAGTGAAATGTTGGTCCATGGTATTGGCACCAAGAAGCAAGGATTTGAAGGCTGAGAATCCGAGCTGTAGCGCAATGACCAGTCCAATGCTCGACCAGAGTGAGTAACGCCCGCCGATGTCTTCCCCAAAAGAAAAGATCTGTGCCCTTGGGACGCCGAGTGCAAGGGCCCGTTCGCTTGCTGTTGTGACCGCCGCCAGATGTCGGCCGCGGAGGTCTGGATTAGGGATTGCATCTTCTAGCCAAGCCAACGCGGCTTTCGCATTGAGCATTGTCTCTTGCGTGGTAAAGGTCTTGCTGGCGATGATGACGAGGGTGGTCTCTGGCTTGCATCGCTTTAAGGTTTGAGCGATCTCGGCTCCATCCACGTTGGATACAAAGTGGCTGGTGATTGGGCCAGGATGGGTTGGCGCCAGTGCTTGGCAGACCATTTTGGGTCCAAGGTCTGAGCCCCCAATACCAATGTTGATCA
>CAJYBS010000339.1 GCA_913064795.1 uncultured Gammaproteobacteria bacterium | reverse complement strand
AAACCCAAGACCTTCCGTCGCTCCGTAGTACTCATGAATGATCGGCCCCCACCACTCGATCATTTGATGCTTCACCATTGCAGGGCAAGGTGCTGCGGCATGTACCGCAACCTCGAGGGACGACAAGTCAAACCCTGAGCGAACGCTTGGCTCTAGTTTCAACATACGGCTGAACATGGTTGGAACCAGCTGGGAGTGCGTCACGCTATAGTCCTGAATCTGTGAGAGATACGCCAGCGGCTCGAATTTCTCCATCACAATCACGGTCCCACCGATCCGCAGCGTTAGATTTACCGCTGCTTGCGGCGCCGAATGATACAGCGGCGCCGGCGACAGATAGATCATATCCTCACGATACCGCCAGAGTTGTGACAGAAAAGAGAACAACGGCAACGGCTCGCTGGGCGGCTGCTCAGGCAAGGGTCGGATAATGCCTTTTGGCCTGCCTGTCGTGCCCGACGAATAAAGCATTGGCGTACCAAGGGATTCATCGCTGATCGGCGTGGAAGGGAATTGACCCAATACAGCCTCATAACTTTGAAAACCCTCGGCAACCGACAGATCTACCGGCGCCTGAGGATCATCTATGACCCAAACCGCCTCAAGTTTGGGACAGGCTGGCATTGCATCGAGCACCAAAGGTAACTTAGCGGCTGACGTAATTAAAATACGCGATTCCGAATTGGTCACGATATAAGCCATCTCTTCTGCCGTCAGAAAAGAATTAATGCAGGTGTAGAACAGCCCCGCTCTCTCCCCAGCGGCGCAGGCTTCGATATAGGCCGCATTGTTCTCCATAAAAATCGCATAGTGATCAAGGCGATTGAGACCGGAGGAACGAAGCGCGTGAGCAATTTGATTGGCCCGGGCCTCAAGCTCTGCGTAGGTTTGCACCACCCCAGATCCGGCCATGATGACGGCCGGGCGGTCTGGATGCGCTTGAGCATAGTGACTTGGATACATGGCTGACTCTTTTTTCAGAAACGAGCCCTTGTCTTACCATGGCGCTGCCTCTGAGACAAATTCTGAGGCCTTACTCGGCGTCGCTTTAATCAGTCCTCAATTGCTGAGAAGGGAAATTACTAGGCCCCAGGGCCGCTGTGGTGACTAACCCAGCATCTTAGCGCTCTAAAGGACCTTGGCCGCGAGCCATCCTATTTGATCGAAAAACCAATCCCGAACCCCACGCCACTGTGAAGACTCTTCCTGAAGTGCCACTTGATCGTGGGCAGCACGGATCAAATAACGTCGCACATGCTCTGAGTCTTGCTTTGTCATTACTGATTCAAAGCCAATCATCCCAACAGGCGCCAAAACACCATCAAGCACGATGGCATCAAAGATCTCATGGGTTGTTTTAGACATCGCCCGAAGGTCAGGCACCAACCCTTGAGACACGGCCCCAAGCCCATGACAACGCATACAATGCTGATTATAAAGCGCTAACCCGGAGGCGATCTCAAAGTCTGACGCTGTATCTGGCGGAGGGTCCAGAAAAAGTCCTTGGGGCGCCTCTGAAGGCAATGTTGCCTCACCCCCAATTTTATAAACCAGTAATCGACCCGGCGCGCCCTGCTTGACCGATGGCTGCGCTAAAACGAGCCCAATCGCGCCGCCCCAACCTGCCATGACGGCAAGATACTGCTCTCCGTCTATTTGATAACTGATGGGCGGAGCAATAATGCCGCTCTGAGCATCCGTCGACCACAATTTTTTGCCACTCTGCGCTTCGAAGGCTACAAGCTCCCCGGACCCTTGCCCTTGAAATACCAACCCTGATGCGGTCGTGAGCACACCACCGTTCCACATACTTGGCAACGACTGCCGCCAAGCCGCACGACCCTTTAGAGGGTCCCAGGCAATCAATTGCCCCCGCATCAAATGCTTGAGAAGCGGCGCTGCATAGAGGGGATCGATGCTCGCGAGAGGATTGTCCTGAATCGCGCCATCATTTTGCCCCGTGTTCCAATGCGGCCCATCCTGGTGGTTATAATCAGCTGGGTTTGAATACAGCGAGAAATTCTCCATCGCTGGGATATAGACAAGGCCTGAATCAGGATTCCATGCCATGGGCTGCCAGTTGTGGGCGCCAAAAGGGGCCGGCCGTACCAGTTGATCTTTGTCTCGATAACTCGCGACGTCGGTCTCTATCGGTCGACCTGTCTCTGGGTCGACTTCACTCGCCCAATTAACCGGGACATACGCTTCTGCCGATAACAGCGCTCCCGTGACCCGATCCAAGACATAGAAAAACCCGTTCTTGGGAGCTTGCATAATGACTTTCCGGGAAACGCCTTCAATGGGGAGATTGGCAAGAATCATGTGCTGGGTCGCGGTGTAATCCCAATTGTCTGCTGGCGTTGTTTGATAATGCCAACGGTACTCTCCCGTCGAACCCTCAAGCGCCACGATTGAGGACAAGTACAAGTTGTCTCCGCCCTCGGGACTCCGAATGTCACGGTTCCAGGGAGACCCGTTTCCGACGCCGATGTACAGCAAATCGAGATCCGGATCATAAGCCATCGAATCCCACACCGTACCCCCACCACCGAAACGCCAAAATTGATCACCGGTCCACGTTTTGACTGCGCGCTCAAGCGCTGCTGACTCTTGTGGCTGAGCCGGATTACCCGGCACTGTGTAAAAACGCCATTTCAGGGCGCCTGTCGCGGCGTCATAGGCCGATACGTAACCTCGAACACCGTACTCAGCGCCGCCATTTCCTATCACCACTGAATCACCTACCAGTCGTGGCGCTCCTGTGATGGTATATGGCTTGCCCGGGTCGATGGTCAGCGTTGACCAGCGTACATCACCTTGGGTTCGATCGAGCGCGATGAGCCTGCCATCTATTGTGCCCACAAAAACCTGATCCCCTAGGACTGCGACACCTCGGTTAACGACATCACAACACGCATTGGCGCCCCATTCTCGCGGCACCTCGGGATCAAAAGACCAAATCAGCGCGCCACTTTTACCATCCAGCGCATACACGCGACTCCAAGAACCCGTGGTATATATGACGCCATCAACAACAATTGGAGAGGCCTCAAGGCCTCTTCGAGTGCCTGTGTCGAAAAACCAAGCCAACCCAAGGTCTTGAAGTGATTGAGGATTAATCTGGGTCAGCGGCGAAAGCCTCTGTTCAGAGAAGTTCTGACCATGCAACGACCAGCCAGACTCGTCTGCAGGCGCTTCCAACGTCCAGAGCGCACAGAGGAAAAGCAGCCAGCAGCGGGCGGCGGGGTTTTGGCTTTCGCGTTGGAATCGTCTGTTGATCACGTCAATGTCTCTACTACAGGTTGGTGAGGGAAAGCACAAAGGCTACCTTGGATTCAGTTTATTGTTTCCATCTTCTGAAAATCTTTGGTTCGGCAGCACATCGCCCTGACTGACTTTCATGCTCTGACGCTCAGGGACACGTTGAATCTATCCCGTAGCGCTTTTCGGATGATCTTATCCTCTCGGTCTATA
>CAJYBS010000338.1 GCA_913064795.1 uncultured Gammaproteobacteria bacterium | reverse complement strand
CGGCGTTGACGCAATTGCTACAGGGCGCCTGGAGCGCCGGAATTTCAACGGCTGACCTTACTGGCGAACCCAAAGCGCTGAATTGCTGCATTCGTTTCGTGGATGAGGTAGAGGGCCAAAGTTTGAACCATCAGTTCCGGGGTCGGGAAGCGGCGACGAACGTGTTGTCCTTCGAAACCGCATTTGTTGATGAGGCCGAGTGCCGGCATTTGGGTGATCTAGTGCTCTGCGTCCCGGTCTTAGTGGCTGAAGCCGCGATGCAGGGTAAAACCCTGCAAGCCCACTGTTTGCACCTCGCACTTCATGGCATTCTGCACTTGATTGGGTATGATCATCAGACGGCAGATGGCCGGCGGGTGATGGAGGCATTAGAAATTAAATTGCTTAACGAGGTTGGGATTGCCAACCCCTATGAGGTTACCGGCAATGAGTGAGAGCGAAACGAAGGCGGAGCAAGGGCCGACTTGGCTTGAACGACTTTCAATGGCGCTGACGGGAGAGCCCAGCAGTCGAGCCGAATTGCTCGAAGTCCTGAGAGCATCAGAACAGCGCGAACTTCTTGATGCCGAGGCGTTATCAATCATAGAGGGTGCCCTCACCGTGTCTGATCTGAAGGCGCGCGAGATTATGGTGCCTCGCTCCCAAGTGGTTTTTTTCAGAATCGATCAATCCGCGGGGGAAATTTTGACCGGCGTGATTGAGAGTGGTCATTCCAGATTTCCGATACTTGGAGATGGCAACGACGATGTTTTGGGCGTGTTGTTGGCGAAAGATCTATTGTTTCTCGCACACCCCGACCGTTCGGAACGGTTTAACTTGCGAGACCTTCTCAGACCCTCGCCAGGGATTCCCGAAAGCAAGCGATTGAATGTGTTGCTCCAGGAATTTCGAGCCAATCGCAATCACTTGGCCATTGTCTATGATGAATATGGCAGCATGAGCGGCATCATAACCATTGAGGATGTTCTCGAGCAGATTGTTGGAGATATCGAAGATGAATTCGATTTCGATGAGGACGATTTTATCAAGCAGCACCAAGATGGGACTTATACGGTCAAGGCGCTCACCACCATTGAAGATTTTAACCAGGTTTTTGGAAGTGCCTTCAAAGAGGAAGAATTCGACACGATAGGCGGCATGATGATGAAGCGAATCGGACGCCTGCCTAATCGCGATGATCAGGTGGTGATCGACGGCTTCGAATTCCGAGTGCTCAATGCGGATAATCGGCGGATTCACTTGCTGCAGGTCGCTCGTCGACGCGAAGACTAAATGAAGACCGGACTGCTGAGAAAGGCCCCGTTCTTGGCGGCATTTCTGGCGGGCGCAGCAATGGTGCTGAGCTTTGCACCTTGGGACTTTTCAGCCCTCACCTACCTCGCTCTGTTTATCTTTTTATTGGCGCTCACCGCCGAAGCCCAACCGAGTCCGCTGATTCTGCACTACGTCTTTGCGTTGGGTCTCTTTGGCGTTGGGATCTCTTGGATTTTCATTAGCATCAATACCTATGGCGGCGCCTCGATACTGTTGGCTGGGGCTTTAACCGGGCTGTTTGTGCTGCTTTGGTCCCTCACGTTTTTACCTCAGGCCCTAATTTTGAAATTTTTGTCAGGTGGGACGCTTTTGAGAGGGCTGCCTTGGTTTTCGATCGTTTGGGTTCTGGGTGAATGGTTCCGTGGTTGGTTTTTGACCGGGTTTCCCTGGCTTTATGTCGGTTATGCCCAGGGCGAAGGCCTGATTGGGGGTTGGGCGCCCTTTGGCGGTGCCCTGTTGGTGAGTTTCGTCGCGGTCCTACTTGTTGAGCTTTCAGTTCGATGTTGGCGGAATAAAGAGATCAAGTGGCTGGGGGTGATTGTCGGGATTCTGTTGGCCAGTTCGCTGGTCTCAGAGCAAGACTTTGTTCGTGAGAAGGGCACGCTTCGGATCGCAGGCATTCAAGCCAACCTGGACCAACACACCAAGTGGCTGCCCCAGCAATTCGAGTCGAACCTGGAGGCCCATACACGGTTGATGGGGGACTTAGAGAATGCTGATCTGATTGTCTGGTCTGAAGCGTCTCTAACCCGTTTCGCGGATCAGGCTGGTCGCGAGCTCGAAGCCTTAGACCAATGGGCCGCTTCGCGTAAACAGGGACTCATTATCGGGGTGCCAAGCCGAGATGATGCGGGGTACTACAATGGTGTGCGGGGCCTCGGCGTTGCTGAGGGGTCGTACCTTAAAAGGCACTTGGTTCCCTTCGGAGAATTCGTACCCCTAGCCCCTTTGCTGCGCGGTGCGATCGATTTTTTTGATCTGCCAATGTCCCGAAATCAGCCAGGTCCGATGGATCAAGTGCCGATCACCTTTTTGGAACACGCGCTGTCCGTTTCCATCTGTTATGAGGTTGTCAATGCGGAGTTGGTCCGGCTCAGTGCTGTTGATCCAGCACTCATGCTGACAGTCAGCAATGACACCTGGTTCGGCCGTTCTATGGGTCCGGAGCAGCACCTTGAAATAGCTCAAATGCGGGCCCGAGAAATGGGTCGGTCGATGTTTCGTGTTACCAATAACGGCGTTACAGCCCTGATTTCGAACCGCGGCGAAGTGCTTGCGCGGTTGCCGAGTGATGGGCCTGGAGTCTTGATGGAAACAGTCAAACTCTATGAGGGGAAAACCCCCTTCGCGGGATGGGGGCATTGGCCTTTGATCACAGCTTGCCTGCTCCTGCTGGGCTTAGGTTTAGCTGAAAGACTGCAGATCAGGTCTTGGGTTAGCCGATGGAGAGGGCCATAAGGTAGAATGGGCGCTTTCTGGGTAGGAAATAGAGCATGACATCGGGAGAGCTTTCGGAACGGTACGACCCGCAGGTTGTAGAAAAAACCGAGCAATCGAGTTGGTTAGCTAATGACACCTACAAGGTGACGGAACAGGCAGACCAAGATAAATTTTATTGCTTGGCCATGTTCCCTTATCCCAGCGGCCAGCTTCATATGGGCCACGTTCGAACCTATACCCTGGGCGATGTCATTGCGCGGTTTCAGCGACTCAACGGCAAAGCGGTGCTCCAGCCGATGGGTTGGGATGCTTTTGGCTTGCCGGCTGAGAATGCAGCCATCAAAAACGAGGTGGCACCTGCGGCTTGGACCCTCAAAAATATTACCCATATGAAAGGGCAGATGCAGCGCTTGGGCTTGGCCTACGACTGGTCGCGTGAGTTTGCCACCTGCGATCCCGATTATTACCGCTGGGAGCAGTGGTTTTTCACGCAAATGTTTGCTCAGGGTTTGGTCTACAAAAAAGCAGCTTGGGTCAATTGGGACCCGGTTGATCAAACGGTTCTCGCCAACGAGCAGGTGGTGGATGGCCGTGGTTGGCGATCAGGGGCCGTGGTCGAACGCCAGCAATTGTCCCAGTGGTTTGTAAAAATCACTGATTATGCCGAAGAGCTGCTCTCGGCGCTTGATGACCTGCCGGGTTGGCCGGAGAAAATGAAAACGATGCG
>CAJYBS010000337.1 GCA_913064795.1 uncultured Gammaproteobacteria bacterium | reverse complement strand
ACCACATTCCGTCCTCGGCGAGAAGGTAATGATCGGGGAAGTCCCGTTGAAATATTTCCTCGACCAACACATTGATAGGGGAAGGAACCAAGTGATAAAACGCGACCATACCGATATCAACCTCTTGACCTAGCTCGACCAAAGACGCAGCAGAGGCATGATAATCAAGCACATCCGACATGATTTTAGATAGGCGGGACAACCCTGCATCCCCGGCTGCATCCGACAGGCCTTTCACCACCGGGACAGAGAGCGCATCGTGCAACAGCAAGTCAGCGCCTTCGACAATCTTCCGGGTGTCAGCGGTGACATTACTGTCACCTGAAATCACAACGCTACGCCCCTGGTAATCAATGCGATACCCGATCGCTGGGTCAATCGGTGGGTGTCCAGCAACATACGCAGTGACAGTCAGCCCGCGATCTTCCAATATTTTGCCCGGCGCAATGGTTTGGTGTTGTAAGACCCCAAGTGCTGGTGGTAGTAACGCCTCCCCATGATGCTCGCTTCGATAGATTCTATCCAGACGATACCCAGCATTGACCGCATCAACGACCTCACTGACGCCCTCTGGCCCGAACACAGTGAGCGGCGCCGGTCGCCCCTGGACCCAAGAACCGAGATTCACCTCGTAAAGCTCAGCAATATGGTCTGAATGAAAGTGTGTCAGCAAAATACCTTGCATTCTTCGGGTCGGCAATCCGGCACCGGAGATATTGCGCGTCGAACCAGCACCGGAATCAATGACGTAAAAATGCTCTGGCGTCAGCACAGCGATGCAGGCCTGAGCCTGATCCGTTGCCCCCAAAGGAGAAGCACTGCCGCAAACGAAGATGCGCAACGATTGGGATTCGGGTAACGGGCGGGCGGCCTGCTGAACAAATCCTTGCCCTATCACATCGAGCGCAAGGTTCTGCAGCGCGGGTAGTTTGAGCGACAGCCGCCCAACCCCTGCCAACACCAAAAGGCTGACGACAACGATGATGGTTCTTTTCATAGTGATGGTCCTCTTCATGGTGCTAACTCGATAACAGCTTCTCGCTGTTTTTCTCTACGATTAGTCGTTCTCAGGATGGGTTCGCCCGCATAAATGCCACGACGATCTCTGTCAGAGCGGCCGACGCATCGTCCTGCAGGAAGTGGCCAGCACCCTCAATCATGGCGTGGGCTTGACCTCGCGCGCCGGGCACTGCTGTGATCCAGCGCTTTTCCCCGCCTTTGGTTACAGGATCAGAGTCGCTGAACGCGGTGATAAACGGCTTATCAAAGCGCTCAAAGACCTGCCAAGCGGCTTTGTTGGCAGGAATTGCAGGATTGTCTGGAATAATGGGCACCAGAGACGGAAACTGCCTCGCCCCGGCCATGTATGCTTCAGAGGGGAATCGCGCAGCCCAGGCCTTATATTCATCTTCATCACAATGCTTCAGGTTCATTTTCATGACCACCGCTGGGTGAAAATCCGGGTGCGCATCGCAGTGCCGAACCCAATACATAAATGGAGGGCGGTCCTCCATCGGGGCAGACAACTTCGCAAACATCTCTTTAGCGGGTAGCGCCGGTGTTGATTCGAGCAACGCATTGAGTTGTGGCGTCATCGAATCTGGTATACCGGTCCCATCCGGGAGGCCCCCATTGCCGAGCAATACTCGGGAAAACAGCTCAGTGTTTTCAGCGACCAAGCGGAGGCCAATCAAACTACCCCAGTCTTGGCAGACCAAAGTAATTTCAGTCAGATCCAAGGCTTTAACAAACCCGGTCATCCAGAGCACATGAGCCGCATAGGTGTATTCTGAGCGATGGACCGGCTTATCAGACTTCCCAAACCCCACCAAGTCCGGCGCAATCACTCTAAAACCCGCACCCACGAGTGGCGGGATCATCTTGCGATATAAATAAGACCAACTGGGTTGACCATGCAGACAGAGAATAATCTCCCCGTCCCCTTCATCGAGATAATGCATTCGTAAAGAGGATCCATCGCCACCATCAACCTCAATGTAATTGGGGTCAAACGGGTAATCTTTTAGGTTTTTAAATCGTGACTCTGGCGTTCGAAGCGTTTCCATCTTGGCACCCTTAAGTTGAGGTCCGAATTAAGGCGGCGCTGTCCGTGGCTCGTGGTTATTATCTGTCGAACGCGATGACCTTGGATGGAGCTTACCAGATCTATTAATGTTTAACATTGAATTGAAAAAACACTCAGCACCGCCTCAATTGACCTTCCCGTCTTGAAGGGACCTCTACTTTTTCAAAGGGGGGGATCGAATACTCTGTTTGTAGATCGCTCGATCACACCGCACTCTTTTACAACAATCCTCGCCAACCGATGGGTTACTTACTCGTTTGCTCAATGCCGCAAGCCTTGCTCTGGGCCCGCAGCCAGCGAGAACACGGCTGATTGCGCTTCGTAAAGCGTTACGCGTCAACAGCCTCTAACAAAAGACTGCGAAGAAAAAGTCACAACAAAAAAGCTCTTAACAAAAAATGGTTAACAAACATCTCTTAACACAAGCTCTGAGCAAAAAGCTTTGAAAAAACAGCTCTAAAAAAAAGATCTGAAAACAAAGCTCTGAAAAATAAGTCTGAAAAATAAGTCTGAAAAATAAGTCTGAAAAATAAGTCTGAAAACAAAGCTCCGGAAAAAAAGAACACTCAGCAAAAAATGCAGATCAATGGTCGTTTTTGTTGCCCTGCGGTAGTAGGGCCGGATGAGAACTAGCGAGCGATAGGAAAAACTAATCCGCCGCAGAAGTTGTTCGCTGTCCGCCAGCAGAGACTACATTGTTGCTTGCAAAACAGCCCCAACACGTTGTGAATGACACAAGCCCACTGCTCTGAGACCGCCGAAAGGAACGTCATGCACTGATCCAGACCACTACGATAGCCTTCTGCTTCAGCAAAGCTGGGAGAAATGGAAGATACCGCGATCGTGGGGATAAAGCATCGCAATGAAATGTTCTGTACCAACGGTTGCAGCGTGCCGATCGCCCATCCAAGAGAGATGACTTCCTAGGCCAATGCCATTAAGGTTTTAGATCGCCCCGGGGAGACGATGTACAACTCAAAGCCCCCAGCAATGAAGCCGCCATACCAACAGGAGAGCCCCATGCCCGACCTCCCTTTCGTTCTAACCGCCTCGGATCGCATCGAGATTCATGAACTGCCCGGCCGATATGGCGATGCCATCGATGATCGCAACTGGCCGGCGCTCGATGCCGTCTTCACAGAAGATGCGGTATTCGATCTTACAGGCGTCGGCTCGCGCATCTGCAATGGGCTTGAGGACATCAAAGCTTTTATGGAGTCTGAGGCTGCTCATCCACGAACACACATGATGACGAATATTTACGCGGATTCAGACAAAACCGGCGTTAGCTTGCGGTTTAGGATCGTCGCACTCATCGGCAAAGGCCGAACATCAACGGCGAGAGACGACGACAAGTTTCTTAAAGAAGACACGGGGTGGCTAAACCAACACGACCTTCT
>CAJYBS010000336.1 GCA_913064795.1 uncultured Gammaproteobacteria bacterium | reverse complement strand
GGATTTGAACCTACGACCTACGGGTTATGAGCCCGACGAGCTACCAGACTGCTCCACCCCGCAACAACAAGGACGGCGATTATAAGATCACCGTCCCCTCTGGGTCAACCTAAATTAAGCGGGAGAACCCCTTTCGGGCCGACTAACCGTATCCCGAAAGAGTCTGCAAAAATAGTCACTTTGCATTGAATTGGTGCCGAAGAGAGGACTTGAACCTCCACGGGGTTTCCCCCACTACCCCCTCAAGGTAGCGTGTCTACCAATTCCACCACTTCGGCTAAAAAGTCTAAAGCTCTGGTATCTCAGAGTTGTCTTGTTCATCAGGGGCAATTGAAACTGGCGCGACTTCTACCGCTTCAATCTGAGGGATTCCCTGAATCATGACGGCCTCTGAACGCTGCTTAGCAACATAGGCTAATCCAAAACTGGTTACAAAAAACGCCACCGCGATCCAAGTTGTCAGGCGCGTTAAAAAGTTGCCTGCTCCACCGCTGCCAAAAACAGTATTTGACGCACCACCGCCAAATCCTGAGCCCATGTCTGCGCCTTTGCCTTGCTGGATCAAAACCAGTCCAATAACAGCCAATGCTGCGATCACGTGGACGATCAGCACCAGCTGTTCAAATAAGTCTAAATCCATTTCCTCGTCCTACCTTTGTTGTTGAGGCCGCTGATTTTAGTTGTGTGTGGCTGCTGCATTAGCGCATAACGCGCTAAAGCCTTGAGCAGACAAAGAGGCACCACCGACTAGCACCCCATCGATATCAGGCATCGACATCAAAGCAGCCACATTATCCTCTTTGACACTGCCTCCATACAAGACCTTGTCCAAACGAAATCCCCTTTTCTGAGCCGTGTCTCTGAGCACCGCGTGCACGGCTTGCGCCATCTCCGGCGTCGCTTCTGCACCTGTCCCAATTGCCCAGATCGGCTCGTAAGCGATAATCAATCTCTCAGCACCCTGGGGGAGGCCTGCAAGCAAGACCTCCAGCTGCTCGCACACCACCGCTTCAGTCCGTTCCGCCTGCCGAGCTTCCCGACTTTCGCCAACGCACACAATGGGGATTAACCCCGCTCGAAAGCAAGCATTCGCTTTTTTGGCGACAATCTCATCGCTCTCCGCAAAATACTCTCGCCGCTCTGAGTGTCCTACAATACTGTGCGATGCACCCATCTGGGCTATCATTTCCGCACTCAACTCCCCCGTATAGGCACCAGACTCAAGCCAATGGACATCCTGGCTTGCCCACCTGATCCCGTCTTGCAACAACGCTCGCGCAAGCGACATATGGATCGCGGGGAGAGCCAGCACCACATCGACTGATCCTTGGCGATCAACCAGCGCTTCCGCAACATCTCGCAACAGCGCCTCGGATCCGTTCATTTTCCAATTTGCAACGATCAATGGCGCCGTCATATCCTATCCCTATCCGGCATCTTCGACTAAATGGCCTGTGTATGGCTTTGGCTGTTAACGACTCTCTTACGACATCTACACCGGGCGCGAATCTTAACGAACCTCCAATTAAGTTTCAATGCGGAACAGAACCCACAACTTGGGCCAGCTCTTCCGCAAAGCGCTTCACCTGTTCTGAATGTTTGCCTTCAACCATGACCCGCAGAACCGGTTCGGTACCCGACGGCCGCAACAGCACCCGACCTTCAGCGCCCAGGGCCTGCTCAACCTCTGCTACCGCCTCCAAGACTGGCTCCGCCTGCATTGCACCCGGCGATACATCTTTGACGTTGATCATGGTCTGCGGATATTTATCCATCACACTGACCAAATGACGCAGTGTCTTTCCAGAACCCACAATCGCAACCAGCACTTGCAGCGCTGAGACCACGCCATCTCCTGTGGTTGTTTGATCAAGGCATAGGATATGCCCTGAACCTTCACCACCCAGCGCCCAATCACGCTGGACCAGATCCGCTAGAACATATCGATCACCCACAGCCGATCGGACAAAATCAATATTGTGGTGCTTGAGAGCGACTTCCAAACCAAGGTTGCTCATTAAAGTCCCAACCACGCCCCCTCTCAGGTCCCCTTTTGCCTGTCGATACAGTGCAATAACAAGGAGTAGCTCATCACCGTCGACAATGTTCCCTGCATCATCCACCATGACCAGTCGGTCTCCATCACCGTCGAGTGCGATCCCTAAATCCGCCGCTTCTAGAACCACTCGCTGAGCCAGGGCCGCCGGATCTGTCGCACCTACGCCCTCATTGATGTTCAACCCGTCTGGGCTGCAGCCCATCGTAATCACCGTTGCGCCAAGCTCTCGAAAAACGCTGGGCGCCACCTTGTAGGCGGCCCCATGAGCGCAATCGACCACTATTTTAAAACCTTTCAAGTTCATCGATTTAGGGAAGGTGTTTTTGCAAAATTCAACGTAACGGCCAACAGCGTCGGTCATGCGCTCTGCTTTGCCCAAATGCTGGGAGGCGACCGTTGTCATCGGTGCGTCGATCAAACGCTCAATTTCCGTTTCGACTGAGTCAGGCAACTTACGACCTTCTCCTGAGAAAAACTTAATCCCATTGTCCGAGTAGGGATTATGAGACGCACTGATCACGATACCCGCTTGCGCAGAGACCGCGCGCGTCAAGTAAGCGACTGCAGGGGTGGGCATCGGGCCAAGCATCACAATATTGACGCCGGCTGAGGCAAGACCTGCCTCAAGCGCAGATTCGAACAGATAACCCGAGATACGGGTATCTTTTCCTATTAAGATCGTCCCCCCTTGTGATTCTGAGAAAACAACACCCGCCGCCCATCCCAACTTGAGCACAAACTCAGCAGTGATGGGGTGGGCTCCTACGGGCCCTCGAATACCGTCGGTACCGAAATACTTAGGTGCCATCTCTTTCTTTCCTCTCATCATAAATCGCTTTCCAGACCGCCAAAGCACTCACCGTCGCTCCGACATCATGAACGCGAATCAGGCTGGCACCGGCGGCAACCGCAGCTAAAGCACCGGCAACCGACGCACTAAGAATATCATCAGTCACAGTTCGAAGGCTGCTTTTTCGTGAGAGGCCGATCATCAGTGGACGATCGAATACACTAAACTCTGACAATCCCCTGATCAGCTCGAAATTTTGATCCGGGGTTTTCCCAAATCCAAAACCGGGATCCAGAATCAATCGCTCGCGGCTAATACCGCCCAACTCCAGGGCTTGGATCCGCTCAGAAAAAAAACCATTAATCTCGCCGAATAAATCTTGGTAGCGCGGCGCGACCTGCATACTCTCAGGTGTCCCCTGCATGTGCATCAGCGCCACAAGGGCGAAATCCCCTACAGCGGCCACTGCCCCAGGCAAAGTCAGCGCCCGCACATCATTGATCATGGCGACCTCTAGAGACGCAGCAGCGCTGATCACTTCAGGGGTTGAACTATCGATAGAAACAGGGACATCGAACCGAGCTTGGACACCGTCGAGAATCGGCAGCACTCGGTCTAGCTCTTCTTGCTGGCTGGGGCGGCGC
>CAJYBS010000335.1 GCA_913064795.1 uncultured Gammaproteobacteria bacterium | reverse complement strand
GCCATAACGTAAAGAGCGGTCACGACTGAAAGGTCAACGAGTAGCAGGCTGAGGGCCAAGACTTGTAGAAGTAGGCCCAACTGCAGGGTATAGGTGAGACCAATTCTTGAACCCAGCCAACCGCCATACAAATTGGTGACCATTCCAAAAAATTCGTAGAGCAGGAACAGGGCGGCAAGCTCTAATGGGCTATAACCTTGTTGGTGGAAGAACAACAAAATGAGCATCCGCAGGGCTCCGTCACTGAGCGTAAATGCCCAGTAGCTCAGTGTGACGGTGAGATATTGGTGGAGTGCGGAATGTGAGGCCATGACCGATGGACTCATTCGATCGAACGAGCGAGTTTAGCGGCAAGCTCGATCATTCGATTGACGTACCCAACTTCGTTGTCATACCAAATGAGCACCTTTACTTGAGTACCATCGATCACCATGGTTGATAACCCATCAACAATTCCCGATCGGCGGTCGTTGGTATAGTCAACGGACACCAACGGTCGGTCTTCGTAGCCGAGAATCCCCTTCAGCCGGCCCTGAGCCGCATCGGAAAGTGCTTCATTGATCTCAGTTGTAGTAACACTCGAGCCCAGCTCGAAGACACAATCGGTCAAGGACGCATTTGCCATTGGGACTCGCACTGCAATGCCGTTTAGACGACCTTTGAGCTCTGGGAAAATTTCTGTAATTGCTGTTGCGGAACCAGTACTGGTTGGAATTAAGGATAAGCTGCTGGCTCGTGCTCGCCGAGGGTCTGAATGAAATTGGTCGAGGACACTTTGTGTGTTGGTGATATCGTGAATGGTCGTCATCGACCCGTGAATGATTCCAAACTCCTTGTGGAGTACATCGATCACAGGCGCTAAGCAATTCGTCGTACAAGACGCCGCGGTCACTATGCTTTGCTGGTGCACTTTGGTGTCGTTGACGCCCATAACGACGTTCAGCACTTGGTCTTCCGGATAGCCTTTGATCGGCGCAGAGACGACGACCTTTTTGATATTTTGATCGAAGAAAGGTGCGAGGGATTCCAAGGTCTTAAACTGGCCAGTGCACTCGAGCATTAGGTCGATCTGCGCCTCAGCCCAGGGGGTGTCATCGATATTGCTGCACTGGGAGTATCCGATTCGAGCATGGTCTATCGTGAGGTGTCGTAGTTGCTCGTCTACGTCGATGTCTTTTTGCCAGACGCCGTGTATTGAATCGAATTGCAACAAGTGCGCTGCTGTTTTTGCATCGCCAGCGCACTCATTGATATGGACAACCTCAAAATCCTGCGAATCAAAGGATTCTCTTAGAGCCAAACGGCCGATTCTGCCGAAGCCATTGATGCCGACTTTGATTGTCATCAGCGATTAACCTCTCTCAGTCGCGTCCAGATGCTGCCAAGGACAATAGGGACGATGGGTCTGAGCCAGAAAGCGATCGTGTCATGATTTCGTGCTCGATGCCCGAATAGATTCTAAAGAATTTTTGTCGTTGGGTCAGCGCCCATCGGCGCTTTTTGTAAAAAAAGTCCGAAGTCATCGGTCGTAGATCTTTTACGATGGGCCCGCATCAAGGACGACTGGATAAGTCTGTTGTTAACTGACGCTTGAGCCTGGGTGGATTTCCCTTCATTCGAGTTCCTGACTTTAGGGCCAGATCCTCTTAACACGAAGTCGATCTGAATGGAGTCTTATTTCTGAGCTTTGATCCCATAGAGGGTCAGGCATACCGCAATCAGAGCAGTCAGGGCGACGCTTCCGAGCAGGCCGGAAATAATTTGTTCATTGAGTGGCGAGCTGACTAAACCTTTAGAAGCCACAGGCGTCATGGTGCCTGCTCCCCAAATCGATCCCAGCAGACAACCTAGCCAGTTTGCGAAACCGGAATAGATCCAGAGCCCTCGAGTCAAAGAAAAGTGGCGGGGTTCCAGTGACAACGCGGGTGTGATGGCGCCAAAGGCAATGAGCAGTAGGCCACTGAGTAGGCCGACGGTATGCGCAGACAGAGCCAGTCTTGGAATGGCCGCTACAGGGATCAGGAAGGCACCCAGCATCGCGAAAAGGATCAAAACAAATCCCCAGCGTAGGCTTGTTTTATCCATCGCGATGCTCCATTTGCTCAAACCTGATGAATCAATTGCTTGTTAAGCAGTCAATCGGACATGGTGTTGTCCCACTGGCTATTAGCGTGCCCGCTGGTTTGAAGGCTCAACGCGCTTAAATCGACAGGTCTTTGAGATTATAGTTCTTAATGATTTTTTCCCAGTTCTCAGGCGTGAATCGCAGTTCTTTTTCGCGCCCTGCCATGGGTTGGTAGTTGAATCTTTGTTCGCCGGGATAAAACTGGGCCCGAGCATCAATGGCAACGCCGATAACCTGTGACCGTTCGTCAATCCGTTGCTCATCATAATAGGCATCTGCGGATTCGCTCAGCGCGCCTCGGAAACCGAGTACTGATTGTCTTCGGTGGAAACCAAAGGTCAATGAGATACGCTGATCCGTTGTTGTGTTTGCGAAAGAACAATGAAGTGCTTGGCGGTTAACAAGGGTTACGTCTCCTGCCCGAGCATGCAGTGGTACGGCATCAGGCAAAAGCTCAGAACCGTTGTCGGTGACCCGCTGTTTAATGTCTAACTTGCCTTGCTTGTGTGTTCCTGGCACCACCCAGAGACAGCTGTAGGCAGAGGTGTCATAGAGCTGCACCTGGAAATTAAAACCGTGAATGCCTTCATCCCAATCGCTTGATTGCCAGTGCGTCACGCCGTCTTGGTGCCAGGCGACCGATCCACCGAGGCCGGGTTGCTTGACAAAGATGGCATCGTTGTAAGGCACAAAGTCGTTGCCGTTAATAGAGGCGGCAGCGGATAACAGCTTGGGATGGCCATACAAGCGTAATCCAGCGTCCATGATCTGACACAACCCGCCCATGATGAAAACGACCTTTTTGGGTGCTTCGCTTTGAGCTTTAGGTTGGGTCATCTGGGTGGGGTGGCGTCCGTTTAACTTATCGGTGCCACCCCAGGGGTCAGTCAACGGCGTGATCAGCGAATAAACAGGCCGGGCAAATTCTTGACCAAAAGCCTCTCTGCCAAGGTGATCTTTGGTTGCGCCATTTTCAACGGGCGCTCGGTCAAGGAGCGAGCGCATTGCTGAACGAAGATGTCCTATCTCTTCTTGATCAATTAAGTTTTCAAAGACATAGAACCCGGTCCGCCAGTAGGCTTCGAGGATTTCGGGTGTCAGCCCACCGTTTTGGTCAAACTCAATAGGCCCTCGGTTACCCAGTTCAGCGGCGCGCTGTTCACCAGCCTCGATATAGGGTCTAAGCGCTCTCTGGTATTGATCAGCGGTAACGGTACTCATGGCTTGGGTCTCTGGTTGGAAGGTGGTCTGCGGCTTAACGTGCTGCTTAGTCTAAAAGGCGCGGCTTTGTTGTGAATGAATGCTCCGTTTCGAATAAATACCTCGCGACCGTTGAATTTATCACTTGCAGCAAAGTCTGAACAGGGGA
>CAJYBS010000334.1 GCA_913064795.1 uncultured Gammaproteobacteria bacterium | reverse complement strand
TTTGAACAGAACCCCCTAGCAAAAAAACACAGTGAGCAGGGGGCCCTCGCATTTGATGACCGGCTCAAGCGCGAGTTGGCGGGAAGTGCCTTTGTCGCGGGCGATGCCTTCAGCATGGCCGATATTTCGCTGTGGGTTGCCATCGATTTTGCGACCCGACTGGTCAATCTCGCACCCAGTGCACATCTGACAACGCTCATGACTTGGTTCGAGGTACAGTCACAACGTCCAAGTATCGCGCCATTCGTTCAAAAGACGGTTTGACCTACGCTATGAAAACTAACCGCTCCGAAAACCGCATCAAGGCACTGACCCAACGCGCAGAGAAACTGCTAAAGCAGCCTAAAGCGCTAGTCAAAGAACTGCATAGCGCCCAAGATAAATTGGCGAGGACACAAAATCACCGATTAACAGAGATCAAAGAGCAACTCGCTGTACTCATTGCTTGGACTCACGATATTTTAAGCGGGGCCTACAAAGACTACGAAACCAAAACTCCCGTGATGATCATCGCCGGAATCCTGTATTTCCTAATGCCGCTCGACAGCATCCCAGACTTTCTCTTGGGCTGGGGTTATATCGATGATGTCGCAGTCATCAGCTTTATCTACCGGCAATTGCGAACGGAGGTCGAACATTACCTGTCTTGGCGTCAACGCCAAAAGGAGACGAATGAGGATGGTCAATCAACAGATCACTCTGGTGACCTTTGAACCTGGCTTTTCCCAGCAGAGCTGAATCGATTGGATGCAGCGTATCAATCCCCTGTGGCAAGTAACGAGGCAGAGCAAGTGACTCGCCAAGAAAGCGCTTTAAAGCGGCACCGTCGCAACCGCCTCTCCGGAGGGACGGTTCTCTCCGGTGACTCGGCGAAGCTCCATGGCTTTAATTTGCCAGCCTAGCGCTTTTCCATAAACCACTTCATCGAAATAAGTGCCAAGAAACAACCAGACTTCTCGCTCGGCCTGATCGTGCCAGGCTTGGACGTAGCTTTGCATTCGAGCAGCGCCGCTAGTGACAACGCACTGCTCATCCCATTCCAACACGTCAAACTCAACCAGCTGGGTGCCAATCAGATGCTGAGTGGGACCCATAGGTCCCAGCGCACCATGCACCACATCCACCCAACCATCTGGGCCAGTCGCGGCAAGCGGCTGCGTACCCGAACCGGAAACAGAAAAATCCACATCGGGTGTGAAGATTCGTTGATAAATTGATCGCCCCTCAGCGATGGCCTCTGGGGTTCCGAGCCCAATCATATCCGTCGCCTTGGCATATTCGCGCCGCAGGTATTCAATTTCTTGTCTTGCGACCGCTTGGATCATGGCTTGACTACACATCGATGCCTCCTGGGGTACTTGTAATGGGTCTTTCCCAAAAACAGGGGATGCACCAACGGCTAACACCAACAGCCCGCATAGGTTACGCCACCCGATCAAAACTGACATCCAGGCCACTGAGCCCATGGAGCAGCGCGTTGGCCGCGAAGCTGGGCGGCTCGGCACCTGGGGCAAGCCGGAAATTCTCCAATCGCTCAAAAATTACTCGAAAACCAATGTTCATCTCTCTCCGACTTAAGGCAGCACCCAGACAATGATGAACACCCTTTCCAAATGCAACCTGCTCTTTCAAATTGGTTCGCGTTAAATCAAAGCGCAAAGGATCTGGGAAACGTCGCTCGTCTTGGTTGGCAGAGGCAAAACGCGCAAACAAAATTGCATCTTTCGGGATGGTTACACCATGCCACTCCACTTCCTTCACCGCCCGTCGAAACATGTTCGACGAGGGGCTGGAGATTCGCAGCACTTCTTCAACAAAATTAGAGATCATCTCTGGCGAGGGATCTCTTTTGATCCGTTCATATTCCTCAGGATTCTCGATCAGTAGCCAAATACCCTCGGTAATCGATGCAGAGGTCGTTTCATTGCCTGCAACTAAAATTTGAGAAATCATCGAGAGGCTCTCATCGATGCCTAACGATTGCTCTCCATCGATACTGGCGTTGACAATTTTCGAGAGAATATCGTCTTGGGGCGCTGCTCGGCGCTCGGCCATACGCTCGACAAAATAATGCTGGAATTCAACCATATCCCGTGCGGCTGCCAAGATTCCGTCACGATCCAACTGCTGGCTCAAATTACCAATAAAGGCTTCGGTCCATTTTCGAAACAGATGGAGATCTTCCATCGGCGCGCCCAATTGTGAAACGATCACACGCAGTGGCAATGGCACGCCAAAATCAGATAGGAACTCGCACTGACCCTGGTCAATAAAACCATCGATCAGAGCATGTGCAGTTGACTCGATAAAAGGTTCCAGCGCTTTAAGACTGGCCGGGGAGAAAGCGCCATCGACAAATTTTCGATAACGCCGCTGTAAAGGCGGGTCCTGAGTCAGCATGGTCGCGACCTGGGGATAACCACCCGCCATGATTTCTAACAATTCTGGGTCGCTAGAACCACTCATTGCTCGGGTCGATTGCAACATCTTGCTCGAGAAGGTCGTAGGATCCATCGCCATTTTGACGACATCATCGTACCTCGACACAAAAAATATCCCGGAGTTCGGATCTTGAAAGATCGGCGCTTCGTCGCGAAGTCGACGATTCATGCCCCAGGGCTGCCGTAAAAGCGCTGGTAGCATCGGGTTAAGCTCATGCATTGGACACTGCGCCGCCGCTGCTAGTACGCTGGAATCATTACTGCTCACACTTCCTCCCATCAATAAACCACCGCGCTTCAAAGAACGCCTCCCCGGTAAAGTAGCGTTTTTTAGAATCAATTCCAAGCATGCTTGACTGTTTTCTGTGCAAACCCGCTCTGTTCGCAGCAACGCCGCCTCTAATTCCCTCTAACGCCCAGCCTCGCTCCCTGATTAACCCATACTTGAGAACTCGATGACCCTGGGTAATGATGGACCCCCTTAAGAAGTTTTAGCCGTGTCGCCGATCAATGGTGCTCGCTTTCATCAAAATTTAGACTTTAAAGAGATGATTATGGAAATTTTCGAAAACAAGGTCGCGGTGATCACCGGCGCAGCAAGCGGAATCGGCCAAGCCTTGGCCCAAAAGTGCCTTGAAGAAGGGATGAAGGTCATGTTGGCGGACGTCGAGTCGCAAGCGCTTGCAGCCACTCAAGCGTCGTTTCAGGAGCGGTTTAATAATCCAATAGAATCAGAAGTCGTGGACGTCAGCATTGTGACCGAGATCGTGAGACTCAGAGATGAGACACTTTCAAAATTTGATCGGGTGCACCTGCTCCTTAACAACGCAGGCGATGGTGGGACTGGCAATGCTTGGTCGGGCACTGAGAAGGACTGGGCGTGGGTATTGGGCGTTAATCTTATGAGCGTGATTCACGGTCAGCGCTTATTCGTTCCGCACATGCTAGAGCACGGAGAAGCAGGCCACATTGTGAATACCGCATCAGTTGCGGGTCTAATCGGAGGTGTCACCAATGCTCCGTACTCGGTCACAAAACATGGGGTGGTCGCTCTAAC
>CAJYBS010000333.1 GCA_913064795.1 uncultured Gammaproteobacteria bacterium | reverse complement strand
ACCCGATGATGTCGCTTACCTCGAAGCGCTCTACCAACCGGTTGAGAATTTGTTATCCAGCGGAATGTCCTAGGCCTTTGCGGATAGAAAACTCCGTTGATCATTGAATGCATGCGCTTCTCAATGGCCTTAGGCGAGCTAGGACGTGACGAGAATTTTTGGACTTCATGTACATTGGCAGGTTGTGGTCAGGCTCAATGGCGGAGGCTTGCAAAGGAGACAGTCGTTTAATCATACCTCTTGCTCGGTTTGCGCCTTTATTTGGACGTAGCTTCTCCGAGGAACCTAGGGTTTCACAGCGGTGCATTCCAGCTCTAGCGCTGCACCCAAGGCCAAGCCGTCTGCACCAAAAGCGCTTCTCGCGGGATAGGGCGGCTCGAAATAGTAGGTATACACAGTGTTGAATTCCGCCCATGCATCGATATTGTCGATCATGACCAGGCATTTAACGACATCCTGCAATCCCAAACCGAAGTGACTTAGGTGGGATCGCATTTGCCTAAAAATCGCATGTGTTTCAGGAATCAGACCGCCATCGACTAACGCCCCGTCGGGGCCTGTGCCGACTAACCCAGATAAAAAAACAAAGTTGCCAGCGGTATAAACCGCATCAGAGAATGGTAGACCCTGATCAAGCGTTGGCTCAGAACTGTAAAAGGCGCTTGCTCCCGGCTTTGCCTCCGCTGGGTGAGTATTGCTCAACTCGTTTGGTGGTTGCGCAAATGCGGCGGCGGAAAGCACGGCGTAGAACATCAGCAGTAGCAGTTTGAGTGTCATCTTCATATCCTTTGGTTGCCGGTAAATCATGCTGTCTCGGGTTGATGTTAACAACAATGACCTGCGTTGACGGTTGCGGTAGTGTTGATGCGTCGAGCCGTCTCACCAGGTTACTGCAATTTAATGTATCAATACGGTCTCTTAATAGTCGCTACTTAAGATGGTTAGCCCGCCTATGGTGCCTGCTGTTTGTCGAGTGCTCAGTGTGGCTAGGAAAATGCTTGTTATTCGATGAGGCCAGAGGAGAATCGGTTTTTAAGAATCTGATGCCTCATTGATTCGATAGGATCTACCCCTGTCGAGCCGTCTTTCGGTCGCTGTAGGTCGACGACGTTTCAGTCTGAGTCTCGCCGAGGAATGCTGATGCCGTTTAAAGTGCGATATCTTGAAGTCGCCCCTTTTCTGGTAACGAGAGGGTTTGCCATTGTTCAAAGACGGTGATGAAAGCATCCGAGACGAGCGTGTTTTTGATCTCGAGCCCTTGATCCTCAAACATGTCATAGCCTTCACCGCCAGTTGCGGTAAAAGAGCCGGTCGCAAATCGGTACGTTCGGTCAAGGTCTAGGGTTTCATCATTGATGCTGACGTCAATAATCCGTTGTCCAACAGGTTGAGACGAATCGTAGCTGAGCGTCACGCCAGAAAATTGAGACAGCCCGTAATCAAGGGAGACGCCCTTCTCGAGCAACTTTAGCAAGGCTGATCCCTGCAGCTGAACCACGGTGACCTGGTCTGTAAAGGGAAATACATTCAGCAGTGCCTCCACCGTGATGGCGCCTGATTGTAAATCCGCCCTGATCGCGCCTGCAGGGACCATCGCGACTTCAACCCCAGCCTGTTGTTTGAGGGCGTCAGCAAGTAGGCTGCCGAGGGAAGACTCTTGGTTGTAAAGGCGCAGGGCTGGACGTTTAAGCGTTGCAACGACTCGGGTCAAAGCAGGGTGCTGTGCGCGTGCGTTGTTGATCAGCTTTGTGATGGAAGGGTCTGGTGGGAGATGATCTGCATTGACCGGAATCAGTTCCCCGTTCTGCAGTCGTGGGCCGTCCTCAGCGCTCATGTCAAAAGTAACGCGACCAAGGTGCATGCCTTGACCAAACGTCATTACGATTGTGGTACCTGTCTCTGGGTGCACAACGGGTGCATGCAAACCATGATCGGAGTGACCACCTACGATTAGATCAATGCCGCGAACTTTTCCCGCCAGGGCATAATCCTCGTCAAAACCTCGTAGAACGGTCGGGTCAGACTCTTTATTGGTCTGCATCGGTGCGGTTCGGTTTTGATGGGTCAGGACGATTAGAAAATCAACCTCCGGACGCAGCCTGTCTGCCAGTGATTGAGCAATTTCGATGGGTGAGCGAATCTCTAGACCGTTGCGGTGGCTCCGCATCATGGTGTTGTGAAAAGCATCGATGCCCATGAGCCCAATAACACCGACTCGATACCGACCCGATTTTACAATGGCGTATTCCCGCGCGAACGGAATGTCGGTGTTTTCGTAAAAGATATTAGCGTTGAGAATTGGGAACCGGGCACGGGGCATCGCGTCTCTTAAAATGCGCCAACCATACTCAAACTCGTGATTGCCCAGATTACCCACGTCGTAACCCATCTCGCTGTAAAGATCGAAGACCAGGCGACCCTCGGTCGCTTTAGAGAGTGAGCCGGTAAACATGTCCCCCGCATCAACGAGCAGGGTGTTTTCGTGCTGCGCTCGATGCATTTTGATGAGTGAAGAGAGATGAGGCATGCCGCCCATCGCAGACATATCATCTCGCCAGGGTGAAGCGACTGGCTCGTAAACACTTTCTATATCGTTCGTGTAGAGAATGGTGAGATTTTCAGCAAAGCTTGAGTGCGCAAAAAGCATCAGTGTGAGCAGGGCGAGGGGTCTTATCATTGTGTGGTTGCTCCAAACAACGGGGCTGGTCTTCAGCGTTGATTTGACTTTGAAGATGTGAGATTGGCATTGGTATCAGGATATGACAAGAAAACGTGTGCTCCATGGGTATGCCCTTGCCCCATCGCTTGATGAAACAATCAAATACGGCGCTCTGTTGGCAGGGGTGACAAGTCCAACGGAGACGCCCTTTGGTGCATACAAGGGGTTGTCGAGGGCGCGCATGAATGATTCGACAAGGATCGGCCCTGAGTGCCGCGGGGATAAAGCGGTGCTGGGTTGACGGGGTTGCTTACGGGTCTAAGACTCAGTCCGGCGCCGGTGTAGACCCAGCAGACCGTCGCAGTGCCTTTGAGCCGATCCCCGAGATCAACGCGACGGTCTTAAGCTTCCGGCTCAATGCAGCGCCGCCCAATGCAGCGCGGGGCGAATAAAAGTCCTGGGTGAAAAGAGGGCTAGGCGACTGGTGAGGCCCTATCCAAAGGGATGAATTATCTTTCTCCGTGAAGACAAGCCTGGGGCGCAAACATGCAGCGGGTTCCGTCACAGCCTGCAGACCCTTAACTGGGTTGTCGGCGATATCCAGCGTCCTCGGGCCGCTTTATGCTGTGGCAAGCAAGGGGGTTCGTTAGCAGTGGGGTCGACAGCCACCTTCTGCTGAGCGACCTCATCACAGGCCGAGTCATTGCCGGCTATCGTAACCAGGGATCGATCGTCATCGGCCCGGGATAAGAGAAATCGATAAGCCCATTTATTTAGGGAGGAGTTTTCAGTCGTCAGAGATCAGTCGTCAAAGCCTAAGAACCTTGCAGCATCTTCAAC
>CAJYBS010000332.1 GCA_913064795.1 uncultured Gammaproteobacteria bacterium | reverse complement strand
GCATTGCCTACGCAAATATCGATACCGCCGAGGGAGGATCCCGCGTTCTTAACCCAGTTTTTGATCTGATCAACATCTGAGCAGTCGCACACCTGTCCAATGACCGGGCCGACAGCCGACAAAGCGTCTATCGCCTGATCGAGTTCATCTTGGACGCGGCAACAAATGCTAATTTGTGCGCCTTCCTCAAGCAAGCGTCGAGCAATGAATAGACCGATGCCCTTATGTCCCGCCGAAATCAGTGCCTTTTTGCCTGTGAGTTCTAAATCCATATGAGCCTCTGTAGTTGCTGTTGATGAGGTTGCGGTTGATGATGTTCCAGTCGCTGGGCAGACCCCCTAGGACTGTATAAGGGAAAAAGCATCGATCTCGAGTAAAGCCCTGAACGTGTTTTTGACAATGGTTTCACCAAGCTTGCGCCCGCGCTCATTACCCAAATCGAGGGTGCCTGCGATCACGACGGCATAGCAAATCAAGTAGAGCGCGCAGACGACGTATCTCTGTCGACAGTGCTCAAGGTCATAATCGATCCCCTGCTGGGTCAGTTCGGTATGGTAGAAAGCGACGAGGTCTTCTTGGCCTCTGACTGCCTCGGGCACGCTCTGGGTCAGAAAGTACGCCAGGTCTTGCTCCGGCGCAGAAGTGCAGATCGACTGCCAATCTACGATCGTCACGCCGCCGTCTTTAAAAAATATGTTGTCGAGTCGCATATCTGCGTGGGTAACGCATACAGGTGGCTGACACATGGTGGCGAGTAGGTCAGCGATATGGGCTGGGATTTGGGCTGCCGCAAGGCGAATCGATTCGGGAATTTCTTCTCCGAATTGTTCGAGTACCACGGGCCAGCCAATTGGATAAGTCGCCGTCATTCCGTCGATCTGTTGTTGGCCGCCATGAGAGGGCAGGCCCTGAAAACCTTCGGCCTGCCAGCCGCTGGCATGAAAACGCGCGAGTGCCCGGATCACAGCTTTGGCCTCTTCTAGGTTGCAACCTTTGATTTGATCGCCAATTTCCCATTCCACCAGATCCTCAAGTAAAACCACGAAACCTTTAGTCTCAGGATCAAACGCGCTGAAGTAGCAGTGGGGCGCCTCCACCGCGAGGTCTCTAGCATAGCGCTCGTAAAATTTGACCTCTTTTTCATACATGTCATAGAGGTTGGCGCCGTCTCGATTGACCTCAGAAGGCGATGGAAACTTGGCGATCAAAGAGTTGGGCTCGCCGTCGGGCGTCTCGATATTAAGGCGCATCACCCAGGACATGACGCCAGTGCCTTCGCTGAAGAAAGCAATATTAAAGTTACTCACCGGCGTCCCGAGTACTTCGGTGAGCCACTCGTTCGTGAGATGGTCTGGGTGTTGAGGGAAGTCGGTCGTCATAAGGGTCCAAGGGTGTCGAGACGTGTCAGAAGATTACGCGGGGTGGCCAAGTCGGTCCAGACATTTTCCGAATAAAATGTACCGAGCAAGGGCTGAGCACACACTGTTCATCTGGCCCGTTTATGCGCGACGTTAATGAGATCACTGCGATCTGATGAGCGCAGCCATGTGCTGAGTATCTGGCCCTCTCCCTTTGCCGAAGCCCAATACCGACTAGCTGGTCAAGAACGCGCAAGGTAAGCTGTTTTCGCTTGGCTCGCTTCTTAGGGTTTGTTAGAACTCGTTGAGAGGGGCGTTAGCCTCGGGCGAGGCTGCTCATTGTTTAGCGAGATGGCAGCATGTCCAGCCGCTCGAATATCAGAAAGCAATGCTATAAGAAACAGTGCGATAAGAAGCAGTGCGATAAGAAACAGTGCGATAAGAAGCAGTGCGATAAGAAGCGAAACGACAAGAAACAAAGCTTTAAAAAAGTAAAGCGTTAAATAGCCAAGGGGTTAAAATGCTCACAGATCACGAAGGTTGGTCTACTGCCCTTGTCGTTGGTGGCGTGGCGAATCGACCATTGGCTGAGTCGGGTGCTCACCCGGGGCGGTTTTGCCGATCAAACGACACGAGGAGATAAGGATTTGGAGGGCATTGAGCTTGTTGAACTCACCGCTGAGTCTTGTGCGCTTCTAAACCAGGTCGCGAGCGAAGTGTTTGATTTCGCAGTGGATCCAATTCAGTTAGCGGCTTTTATCGAGGATCCCCGTCACGTGATGGTTTTGGCAGTCAAGGACCGCTGGGTTGTTGGGATGGGGTCTGCTGTTGAGTATTTCCATCCCGATAAAACCCCCCAGTTGTGGATTAATGAGGTTGGGGTGGGCGTTGATTATCGGGGTTATCGGATTGGGGTTATGATTACTGAGTGGTTGATTCATCGAGCAAAAGCGCTGGAGTGCAGTGCAGTTTGGCTCGCGACTGAAGCGGATAATGCGTCCGCTGAGCGGTGCTACCAGCGGGTCCAGCCACGGCCAACCAGCTCGTCGGTTGTCATGTATGATTTTAAACTTGATTAGGCGCAATAGCCGGTTCACCGAAAGTCAGAAGTGGGTCACTGGAATCAGTACATTTTAGAACTCACCGAAGGAGGGCGCTGGGTAGGTGCAGCTCGGTCGGAGTGATGGATTGGGGTCTAAGCGATTTAATTCGGTCTTATCAGCAAGAGGATTTTTATGAGTCAACAAGATTTTGATGTGCATGCCCGTTTCAAAGGAGAGTCCTACCAGGACATTCTAGACCGAGACTCTCGTCCGGTCCCTGAATGTCTGCGCTTGCAAGAGGCGCCTTATCTGGGCAGTGAATCGATTCCTGCCGAGCACTATACCGACCCTCAAAGATTCAAGCTCGAAGTCGAAAAAATGTGGATGAAGACTTGGCAAATGGCCTGTCGGCTTGAAGAAATTCCGAACGTCGGAGATTTTCAGATCTACGAGATCATCGACCAATCTGTATTGGTGGTTCGGTCGGAATCTGACCGCGTGCAAGCATTTTATAATTCATGCCTACACCGTGGCCGTAAACTCGCGACTCAGCCTGGCCACAAAGCGGAATTCCGTTGTCCGTTTCATGGGTTTTGCTGGCAATTGAACGGCGATTTCAAAGAGAGTCCCTCGCCTTGGGATTACCAGCACCTCACCGACGAGATGCTGCAGCTTCCTGAGCTTCAGGTGGGTACCTGGGGCGGCTTCGTCTTTGTTAATTTTGATGTATCTGCTAAGCCTTTGATGGAGGTGATTGGGCCGCTGGACTGGCACTTTAAAGACTGGCATTTAGAAGATCGTTTTATTAAATATCATGTGGCCAAGGTGGTGCCGTGCAATTGGAAAGTGATCGCCGAGGCTTTTATGGAATCCCAGCATGCACCAATAACGCATCCGCAGATCATGACCCATGTGACCGACGTCAATTCCCAGTACGATGTTTTTTCTGATTATGTCACGCGTCAAATCAGCGCTGGCGCCGAACCGAGTCCACTTCTTGATCGCAGGGATGTACCGGAATCACGAATCCTCGATGACATGATGTCTCGGCGGTACAAACAGTTCAGCGACGTATATTAATTTGTTTGCTTTTTCTAACAT
>CAJYBS010000331.1 GCA_913064795.1 uncultured Gammaproteobacteria bacterium | reverse complement strand
GCTGCTCGTTTGCCCCGCCCGCGCCAGCCCCGTCCCCGCCCGGCAACTCAGCCTCTCGGCCGCAGCCGAGCAAAACCATCAATAAGCTGATCGCGACTACGCGATGACCAACAATAGACATGAAAAAGTTCCTGTACACACAAACTTCCTGCAAGATGATACGCCTTTTTGACAGAACAGGCTGAATAGATTCTGAGTGAGTGACTTGGTTGAGAGGCTGAATAATGTTGTCATCAGCCGGGACGCGCCAAAGTCTCTTCGCAGCGACTTTTGCGTTTATCGACTCTCTATCCCCTCCTCTTCTTTAACAATTATACGCTGAAACGGTCAAAAACGCCTTTCTCAAAGGAGATTTAACTCAAAATGATCGCAAAGCGCTTTTCACCAGGACTCAGACGGTCTTCGATGGCACACTAGCGCTTTGGGAGCCCCCAGACCGTTCTCACGACATGCGCCATGGATGCCGCAACCCAGCACAAACACCGACGCGAGTTGATGACCGGACAACACAGTAGTGCAATTACATTAGTCCAATTAAAGAGGACCCATCATGCTAAGACGATCCTTTCTCGCGAAGTCAGTTAACGTCACCGGCTTAGGCCTCTCTATGACCGCCCTTAGTGCTCCGGCCCTAACGACAGCGCCCATGCCAACGCTCAAGCATTCTGGTCCAGCAGCGATCCCAGCAAAGGTTGCGCCTAGACTTAGGCCCGGAATGAACATCGGGCTTATCGCACCTGCGAGCAATGCCTTTGAGGACGATGATTTGTATTTTGCAATGGACATCGTGCGCTCACTCGGATTTCAGGTCACCCCAGCGCCCAATCTTTTTAAGCGGCATGGTTACCTTGCAGGGACCGATCAAGAGCGCGCGTCTGACTTCAATAGGATGTTTGAGGATCCTGCCATCGACGCTGTTTTTTGCGCACGCGGCGGTTACGGCGCGTCCAGAATTCTGCCGCTCATTAACTACGCCGCCATTGCTCAATCCCCGAAAGTGTTACTCGGATACAGCGACATCACAGCCCTGCACCTCGCCATCAATGCGGCCACCGGTCTCATCTCGTTTCATGGACCCATCGCAACGCAACAGTTCAGCGATTACACCTACCACAGTTTTAAACGCCTGCTGCTCGATGCAGAACCTAAGCCCGTCATCGCTCAACCCCCAGCTTTTCAGGCAAAGCCCGGACGCGCCGAACGTCGCAATCGGCTGGCCACTTTGAGCCCGGGTAAAACCCAAGGACGCTTAATCGGCGGTAACCTGACCCTGCTAACCCATCTTTTGGGTACACCCTATGCTCCAGATTTTACTGATGCCATTTTATTTTTAGAGGATGTTAACGAGGCCCCTTACCGAGTTGATAGAATGCTAACGGCACTCTGGCTCGCGGGGGTTTTTGAGCAGATTAAAGGGCTCGCTTTTGGTAAGTTTACAAAAGCGGCAACATCGGGGCCCAGCCTGTCCATCGGCCAAGTGCTTCGCGAAAGAACCGCGGGATTGGGCATTCCGGTGGTTAGCGGATTAATGATCGGACATATCGAAGACCAGGCGACGCTTCCGGTTGGAGCGCTGGCCGAACTTGATGCTGATTCTCAAACGCTCCGGGTGATTGGCAATTATCTGAGTTGAACAGTGGATCCTAGCATCCAAGCCGCTAGGAGCTGAGACCGAGGCATCAAAACCTTAAATGCCGAGGGGACAAACCAAAGGATATCTATGCAAGCGCTGATTGGAATTATCGTCATTCTTTTTGTGGGTTGGCTTCTGAGCTCGGAAAGATCAATGATCCGATGGCGATTCATTTTCATCGGCCTAGCGCTGCAATTTGGGCTCGCGATCCTCTTTTTAAAGGTCGCCTGGATCACCGAATTCCTAATGGTCTTTAACGGACTTGTGACGGCGATCGAGCAGGCAACCCGAGTGGGTACTGAATTTATGTTTGGCTTCCTCGGAGGCGGTGATCTGCCGTTTGAACCCACTGCCGGGGCAAATGTTTACTTCTTCGCTTTCAGGGTATTGCCTCAAATCTTGGTCTTTAGCGTAGTGGTTGCGATCTTTTGGCATTGGGGTGTGCTACCTTTCATCGTCAGAATCCTAGGTACACTGCTACGTAAAGGCCTGAATATCAGCGGTGTTCTGGGTACCGCAGCCTCGGCGAGCCTATTTCTCGGTATGGTCGAAGCGCCTCTGGTCATTCGCGCTTACCTCAAAAATCTCTCTCGTAGCGAATTTTTCGCTGTAATGACCTGCGGCATGTCGACGATCGCCGGCACCATGATGGTGATCTATGCCACCATCATCAAAGATGTGATTCCTAACGGCGTTGGCCACTTGCTCGCCGCTTCAATCATTAACATCATCGGTGCAATTTACCTTTCCAGACTTATCAGACCTGAACTGGAGAATAGCAATCAGGAGCCAACACCCGAGCTTGCGCTTGAGTACTCTTCTTTTATGGACGCGGTAACCCGAGGAACCAGCGACGGATTGACCTTGGCCATGCACATCGGCGCAATGCTGCTCGTTCTGAGCAGCCTGGTTGCTCTGACCAACGGCGTTTTAGACGGGGTGTCATTTTGGGGAACGCCGCTGTCACTGGAATATCTCATGGGGCTTGTATTTGCCCCTGTCGCCTGGTTGATCGGTATACCCTGGCAGGAGTCGCAAATCGCCGGCAGCATCATGGGCACAAAAATTGTGCTCAATGAAATGATTGCCTATCTGCAAATGGTGGCGGTTGGCGACGCACTGACAAAGACTTCCCAATTGGTCATGACCTATGTGCTGTGCGGGTTTGCAAATATTGGAAGTCTAGGGATCTTAATCGGCGGCTTGGCCGTCCTTGTTCCAGAACGTCGTGAAGAATATTTAGCAGTGGCACCCCTTTCCATTTTAAGCGGGACTCTGGTCACCTTGATGAGCGGCGCCATCGTTGCATTGATCAGCGCGGTCTAAGCGGTCCATTTTTGACCCTTTCCCCTAAAACATCGTAGGATCTAATGCGCGTCATCTTATATTCGTGACTTTAAACCCGGAGGCGATCATGACTCGATTTCTAACCACTCAATTACCGAGGCACTTGCTCTTTATTACCGGCTTCCTGATGATTGGCCTGACGAGCCTGGTCCACGCTGAAACCACCGTTGACCCAGAGCAACTACCGCCATGGATGCAACCGGAACAGCTCGCCCTAATTGTTGCCGTTGACATGGACGATCCTCAAAAAGCCGTATTCAAAGACGCTCTGAGCGATTGCGTGTCGGGGCTTCCCGAGGCAATCCAGCGCACCCTGCGAAAGGGAGGTGCGGACCTTCCTAAAAAAGTTACAAGAGCTGTAAATCGACAATTCTCAAAATTCGACAAGACGATGCGCAAGGAGCTTCGCGAGGAGCAAACCGAAGCATGGGACGCGTACATGACGGCCTTTAAATCCACGATGAGAGAGGTCCTGGCGAGCCGAATGCGGCGATGACCGTTGCTAGAGACCTTTTCTTGAATCTGTC
>CAJYBS010000330.1 GCA_913064795.1 uncultured Gammaproteobacteria bacterium | reverse complement strand
ACGATGATGGCGACAATGGGGACGACACGGGACTATCGCAACTCAGTTCGAATCAACTCGAGATTGTGAACGAGGCACTCAGCGCACAGTTTACGGTCAATGGCACATCCAGAGAGGCCACGTCAAATGCGGTGACTGACCTGATCGGGGATGCGACGCTCTTCCTAATCTCGGCACCAACAGACGCGATCACGGTAACCCTAGAAATTACACCTCAGGTTTTAATTGCAGAAGACTTACTATTTGGCGATATTTCGACGTATCGCTTGAGCGACGCGGGGAACGTCATTTTTACAGCGACGGATGCCAACAACCCTGAATCTCCGATTTATACCGAGGCGCTGACTCTGGTTGATAATCAATATCATATGCTGGCCATTACGGGGCTTGGTGATGAAATCGATGGCGCTGTCGCCGATGAGGAAACCCGACCCGTTAAAACTCTGTCCTCGCTGGCAATCCTCCATGCAGCGCCTTCCACACCACTGTTAGACGTCTATGTCCTGCCCTCTTCAGCAACGATCAGTGACAGCGATCCAACGGGCAATAATATTGTCCCCCTTTTGACTGGACAATTTGGCCTTTTTCCGGAGACCTTCACGATATCCGTAACCGAGTCTTCATCAGAGACTGTGATTGGCGGCCCTTTGACCTTTGAGGCCGCGCCCTACTCACTCTTTAAAGTCGTACTGCTCGATGCGCCTGGGGGCGGAGAGCCTATTCAAGTCATTTTGGTTGATCCCTAACAAGCAACATCTTGCGCTTGAACATTCAAGGAAGGAGAACAACGCTCAGCCCTCCCGCCATCTGAAGACCATCACCGAGGCATCGATTGGTTAACCCTAATTACTGCCCTCAAACCCCGAACTGAGGAATCAGCGCTTAGATTTCTAAATCGGGATTAAACAAAACTTTGAAATAGTTTGGATCAGTCGCCGCGTTCAATGCACCTCCGACCTCCCCCAACGGAAACACAACCGCTTTGGGCGGCTCCATAGCGCCCGCTTCCAGCCAGTTCAATGCCCTCGCCATAGGCCCACATCGAGAACCCAAGACGTTCAGTTCTTTGACCATAATGGGACTAAGATCCACCTCGCCGGCATTAACCACCGTGCTCTTAAGCACCAAAAGACCTTGAGCTTGAGTTGCATCAAGCGCCGCGACTAAACCGTCTTTGGATCCGGAACAGTCAATCACCCAAGGGTATGCGTCTTTGTCCGCGCTTGAGACGATTTCAATATCAGGATTTTGGATATGCTGGGCACGAAGCGGGTTGCGGATCAGCATCTGGACCTTCACACCGAACGATGCCAGCACCTGCCCCGTGATCATACCGAGCCTCCCCGCTCCAATCACAAGCACCTCAGTGGGCCGAGCCTCAGCAACCTGCTCGATCACTTCCAGTGCCGCAGCGACAGGCTCAGCATAGACGGCCAACTCATCGGACAATTGATCTGGAACCATCAACAAGTTCTGATCAGGGACCGACAAATACTGCGCAAAGGCCCCGGCTCGACCCTTAATTCCGATCACAGTCCTTTGCTGACAATGACGATGCTGACCTGAAGTGCATCTGAAACAATCCCCACATCCCACATTGATATCCGCAACTACCCGCGTACCCTGTCGCGGCCCTTCTAGAACACGACCAACAAACTCGTGCCCAGGAATGCCGCTAAATCCATAATACCCTGAAGACAGCTCTAGATCGGTTCCACAAAGACCAGCATACCGGACCTGGACCAGAGACTCCCCAGGACCCGGGCGAGGCATCTCTGCAGAAGTCGTGCAGCTCCAAATACCATTGTTCAACACAAGCGCTTGCATTGCCTTCGTCTTCCTCATTGGACCTCCCTCGTTATGCCTGGGCTGTCATACCGTTGAATTTTGGTGACTGACAATCGGTCCTTCTCTTCGTCACATCACCATCAGCGCGTCTGGTTGGGCGGCATCCAATTTTCTTTAATCACCGCTTGGTTTATGCTGAAGCTTCACCCGAGGAATTCTACTATGTCACACACTCTCTCGTCACAAGGCTGGTCAGTCCAGCGTTTGTCTGCAGCACTCGGAGCTGAAATTTCCGGGATTGACTTAAGAACCAATCAAAGCAGCACGATCGATGGGATTCGCAGGCTGTTGCTTGATCACCAAGTTCTATTTTTTCCCGATCAACACTTAAGTGTTGAGGAGCACGTCAGGCTAGGAGAGCAATTCGGGGCGTTAGAAGGGCACCCCAATCTGAGTGATTCTCCCAATGATCATCCAAAAATCTTTAGACTGACCGCCAGTAAAGGCGGGATTGCCGATGAGTGGCACACCGACATCACCTTTCAAAAAAGCCCTGCGATCATGTCTGTCCTTAACATGATTCAATGCCCCGATGTCGGCGGGGACACGCTGTGGAGCAACCTCTATCTGGCTTATTCAGAACTCTCTGAACCGATGCAGGATTTATGTCGCGGATTAACCGCGCTTCACGACGCACATCCTCATAACCATCCCGAGCAGACGGCGATTCATCCTGTGGTCAGATCACATCCTGAAACAGGTCAACCCGCGCTCTACGTTAACGAGCATTTCACACGCCGAATTGTTGAAATGTCGGCGCCAGAAAGCCAGATGTTGCTCGATTACTTAACCCGGTTTATTACAAGCCCTAGATTTACCGTTCGATATCGATGGCAACCCGGCACCGTTTGCATGTGGGACAACCGATGCACCCAGCACTTTGTACTCAATGATTTTGAGGAGGAGCGCATCATCGAACGTGTGACAGTGATGGGTGACGAAGTCAAACCTTTCGCAAAATCGAGCTGGGAGCCTTATGTTCGAGCAGGCCCTTTGTCCGCTGCTTCTCGACACGATCGCCAACTTTATTTCCACTTGCACCCAAAGCCCTAGGCGCTTGCCCTCACATGACAGCGGCCTAGATTAACCGCGCCCTGCTTCCGCCGGGCCCGCTTTCCCCAGACCCTTCTGCCCAGCATCACCCTTAAACAGTGTTTACTTGATCACCATCGACAAAATATGGGTGAAGCAAGACCGTGGATCCACTGGGACAACCCTGGGCAGCCCGCTTTCTAATTGCTGTTGACTCCAATATCATTGTGCCCTGACTGATCACCGGAGACTGTGCTGTGACCGCCCCACTTGACGATATTTTGGTAATCGAAATTGATAACTGGATGGCTTCACCCAGTGCAGGCGCCATTCTTTCTGACCTTGGAGCCAGAGTAATCAAAATAGAGCCGCCCTCCGGAGATCCAATGCGAGACATGGGCCGGGCCCCAAAAATCGATAGCCCCCTGAAAACCTTTGACTTTCAATTCGACGTAGACAACCGGGGTAAAGAATCTCTGGTCGTTGATCTTACTCAATCAGAAGGGATTGCGCTGGTGCACGCCCTCTGCGCTAAAGCCAACATTTTTATGTGTAATCTGCTCCTCGAACGCCAACAGCGCTACGGGCTGGACCCCGCCTCTCTGTTTAAAGTCAATGCGCAAATGGTCCATGC
>CAJYBS010000329.1 GCA_913064795.1 uncultured Gammaproteobacteria bacterium | reverse complement strand
TTAATTGGTTGGCCTGAGAGAGAGCAAGAGGATGGATAATCCATAGCAATGAGTCGTTTGCTTGCTCCCGACAACGCCAGTCTTCAGCGTGCTCGGCGGTTGTAGGCTTGCATCACGAGCAGCTCTAAGACTTCATCAAAGCGATATCCCAGTCCTTTCGCGCCATCGGGATACAGACTGGTTGGGGTCATGCCCGGCATCGTGTTGACCTCAAGTAACACGAAAGATTCATCCTCCCGGACAATGAAGTCTGCTCGAGATAAATCTCGGCAGCCCAAGCACTGATGAGCAGTTTTGGCGGTTCTTTGCAACGCCGCAGCGAGTTCTGAACTGATCTTTGCCGGCATGATGTGTTGAGATCCATCATCGGCATAACGGTGATCATAATCGTACCAACTGTCTTCCGGGGTGACGATTTCAATGACCGGGAAGGCCTCAATGCCGTCGCTCTGGTCTAATAGGCCAACCGTCATTTCTCGGCCGTTCACCCGAGATTCAACCATCAGCTGAGAGTCGAATTGAAAACCCAGTGTTACAGCGCCAGCTAATTTTGCGGGACTACTAATGCGCGTAACCCCCAGTGCGCTTCCTTGTCGTACGGGTTTAACAACAACCTCCGGACCCAGGCGAGCGCTGATCTCACTCAATTGATCCTCATGATAGGTCTCTCGTCGCAGGACTGCATGGCGGGCCATGGGAAGGTCTGAATTGGCAAAAAGGCCTTTGGCGGCCAGTTTATCCATGGCCATCGCGCTGCCGTGGACGTCGGAGCCAACGTAGGGAAGCTGGAGCATTTCAAGGAGGCCTTGGACGGTTCCGTCCTCACCCGGAGGGCCATGCAAAACAGGGAAGACAACGTCCGCCTTCGCTTGAATAAGTTGATCTACGATGCTGTGATTCAGTTCTAAGTTGACAAGTTTGGGGTAATGACCCGCGAGTGCATCGGCAACCGCTTGAGCACTGGTTCTAGAAACAGTGGCTTCAGAAGAATCTCCGCCGCTGAGAATCACCAGTCGTAGATCAGAAGTCGTGGTCATGGTGTTCCCGCTCGCCCGTGCGCAACGTCTTGGTAAACCACTTTGCCGGCTCTGGCGCTTTTGCAATCTTCGGGGGATGAATTGGGCGCGGTCAAAATGAACAATCGTTTACCGTCCTCGCCACCGAGCATACAGGCAAAAGCTTGATCTTCGACTTTAATGCGATCGGTGACGTCTCCACCCTCGATGATCCGGAGGCATTCGTGACTGATCGGAGAGGCTACCCATATGCCGCCAGCACCATCGAGACAAATGCCGTCCGGCACCGCGCGGCTTAATTGGGCCCAGGTTCGTCGATTTTCGAGATTCCCTGCCGCAGTGATATCGAAGGCGGTCAGACAAGCGCCGTAGGATTCCCCGACAATCAGGGTCTTGCCATCGGGGGTGATGACCGTGCCATTGGGGAACATTAAGTCAGACGCCACAATGCGTGCGTTGCCTTGGCCCTCAACGAGGATAAGATCGGTTCCCGTCACTGCATCACCTGCGTGAATATCAAATCCGAAGTTACCCACCCAACAGCGACCTTGTGCGTCCACGACCATGTCATTGCAGTGATGCTTGGCGAGATCCGAAAGGTCACACCAGGTCTCAAGCGCTCCACGGTCTTGAACAAGAATTTTACGATCGATCATCGAAACAATTAGCAGCCTACCATCGGGTAGCCAACCAAGCCCCGACGGCTGGTTCGGCACTTCGGCGATTACAGTTTTAGTGCCGCTTTGGTCAACGCGGTAGACCAGGTGCGCGTGCATGTCTGAAATCCAAAGGGCGCCATCGTGCCATCGAGGTCCTTCACCAAAACAAAGATCGCGGGTTAATTCTTTAAGGGGCATGGGGTTCCTAATGAAAGCGATGGGGCGGTAGGCGTTCATTTTGCCGATTAAGGGCGTGCTGTAAAGTCCGGCGAAGGGTCATCCGCATTTAAGAAGTCAAATAAATCATCGATTGAGAACGGCCAGCCCAACTCACGCTCAGAGGCTTCTAGGCGGACCACGGGAATGCGAACTCCGTAGCGCTCTATCAGTTGATCGGAATCGGCAATGTCGATCGCGTCGATTAAAAATGGCTGGGACTGCTGAACTTCGGTCAATAGAACGAAGGCCTGCTCACAAAGGTGGCAGCCGGCAGTCGTGTAGAAGGCTAGCGTCCTCATAACCCGAAGAAAGCGATGCTGTTGGCTGTGGTTTCTTGGCCAAGTTGATTCATTGTCTTACCCAGTTGGTCGGCAACAAATCGACACACTTCCTCAAGATGACAAGGTTCGCATCGGCGGTGCTTGGGTTTTGGGCGCAATGTACGGGGTAAGAGATAGGGCGCATCTGTTTCTATCATTAACCGATCAGGTGGAATTTTAGAAAGCAGGGGCAGTAAGTGACCGCCCCGGCGCTCATCGCAGACCCAACCAGTGATCCCAATATGGCAATCTAGGTCCAAATAGGTGTCTAGCGCTGCCTCATCTCCTGTAAAGCAGTGAACGACTACCGGACCAAGTGCTCCGCGATATTGCTGGAGGATTTCAGCGAAATCCTTGCTAGCTTCGCGCTCGTGAAGAAAGACGGGCTTTTTGAGCTCCACAGCGAGTTCCAATTGTGCGGCAAAGGCGGTCTTTTGTTGTTTTCTGGGGGCCAGGTCACGAAAGTAGTCGAGGCCAGTTTCGCCAATCGCGCAGACTGTCTCCGACTCCGCCAGGGTTTTGAGATGGACAAGCACTGCATCGTTCACCGTTTCTGCATAATGCGGATGAATTCCCACGGTCGCTGAAAGTTGGGTAAATCGGTTGGCGAGCGCAATGGCCGCCTCTGAGCCTTCAGTCGTAGCCCCGGTCACAATCATGTGGGCAACGCCAGCAGCTGCCGCTCGGTCTAAAACGTCCTCAAGATCGAATTCAAATGCATCGTGGGTAAGATTGGCGCCGATATCGATTAACGTCATGTCTTCGGTCCGCTGCGGTGAGGGGATGGGGGCTGAGTCCAAGGCTGTAAGCCCTCTAGCAGCGGGTCAGCGGAGTGAAACTGGATGATTTCGTTGGGAAAGACAATTGGCTGGACACCGCCGTTGAGCTGCCGATAGATGCCTGCATAGAGCAAACCCGCCTTGACGTAGGCGCGGGTTTCTTTAAAGGGAATGCTTTCAATCCAAGCGTCTATCGGCGCTTTTCGCTGCTTCCACCGTTGTACCCGAGAAGGTCCCGCGTTGTAAGCCGCTAAGGCAAGCACGCGATTATCATCGAATCGCTGGAGCATTTGCCCTAGATAAGCCGTACCCAATTGGATGTTGACCGCTGGGTCATTGAGCGCATCGGTGGTTGCTGCAGGCAGATTGAGATCTTTAACCACCAGACGCGCGGTTGAAGGCATCAGCTGCATGAGCCCCTCGGCACCGACTGGCGAACGGGCATCGATCAAAAAACCACTCTCCCGCCGAGCGAACGCCATCGCCAGCCCCATGGGGACGCCCGAGTGCCGCGCCTGGTTCGGGACTACA
>CAJYBS010000328.1 GCA_913064795.1 uncultured Gammaproteobacteria bacterium | reverse complement strand
TCTATATCGTCATCCTCCCTCCAAACATCTATCTTGATGGCGTTGTTAGGACCCTTTAAAACCCTCTTTTGATTGAGCAGTACGCATTCGGTGGCGATCGAAAGTGCTACCCTTACTCATCAATCGGTTACAGATCAGCAATGCCGGACTGTCATCGGTCCAAATGAACAACAGTGATGTGGAACCATGAGCAAAACGGCGCTTGGCAGGGAATTGCGTTTTCTAGCGGCTATTCGAGCGGGCTTTCTAAATCGAGGGCCAAAGCAAATTTGAAAGGAACGAGAGTGCGCCGTGACACCAGATGCCCTGAAACATCAGCGGCGATAATCTTTGGCAATTCGCTGCTTGTCTCGCTGCCAATCGCGTTCTTTAATGGTGGCGCGTTTGTCGTGCTCTTTTTTACCTGAAGCCAGCGCCAATTCACACTTCACCAGTGGTCCTTTCCAGTAGAGTGCCATGGGCACGCAGGTGAATCCTTTTTGTTGCACACTCCCGATCAGGCGCGCAATTTCTCGGCGATTGAGCAGCAATTTCCGAATCCTTTGCGACTCAGCTGTGACGTGACTGGAGGCTGAATGTAATGGCGTAATGTTGGCGCCCAAAAGAAAGGCTTCCTGTTGCTTAAAAAAAACATAGGTGTCTGTCAGCTGGATTCTACCCGCTCTAATCGATTTGACTTCCCAGCCTTGCAGAACCACGCCAGCTTCGAATTTCTCGTGGATGTGGTACTCAAAACGGGCTTTTTTGTTTTGAGCGATGGTTCCTGGGCTTGCTTTTTTGGGCTTAGCCAATGGGATTTGCCTCCTAGATGTAGTGCTATTGTACGCCTTCGTTAACGACTTGTAGATGGACTCCAAAATGGTGACAATAAAAATCTTCTGAGGAGGCCGCATGGTACAACAATCCGAGTCCAAACATGGGATGTGGTCATCTCGATTGATGTTTATTTTTGCCGCAGCGGGCTCTGCCGTCGGCCTGGGTAATATATGGCGGTTTCCATATCTTGCTGGGGAAAATGGGGGTGGCGCGTTTGTGTTGGCCTACCTCGCCTGTATCGCACTCATTGGGCTACCCATTCTTATTTCAGAAATTTTGCTCGGGCGGGCGGGTCGCCAGAGTCCGATCAACGCGATGGTCCAGCTCGCTGATGTGTCCAAGGTCAGTCGAAACTGGCAGGTCATTGGTTGGATGGGCGCTCTGGCAGGCTTCATGATTCTCTCGTTTTATGCGGTGATCGCGGGTTGGGCGATGGCTTATGTTTTAGAAATGATGTCGGGGCGTTTTGTTGGCGTAGATCCCGCACAGGCAGCTGCAAGCTTTGAAACTTTTATCAGTGATCCGGCCCAAGTCGTCGCCTGGCAAACCGGGTTCATGATTTTGACTATCGCGATTGCAGCGCGAGGAGTCGGTCGGGGTCTTGAGGTCACAGTGCGCTATCTCATGCCGGCTTTGTTTTTTCTACTGGTGGCCCTAGTGATCTACTCCGGGGTGACCTCGGGGCGGTTCGTCGATGGCCTCGCGTTTTTGTTTCAACCAGACTTTGAACGTTTTGATTCGAGTAGTTTGATAACGGCTATGGGGCAAGCGTTTTTCACCCTCAGCCTTGGGATGGGTGCGATCATGGCCTATGGCGCTTATATGCCTAAGGGTTCATCGATCGTTGGCACGGCGGCAACGATTGCTGTTTTAGACACCTCGGTCGCGCTGATGTCTGGACTTGTTATTTTTCCACTTGTTTTTGCAAATGGGTTAGAGAGCTCGGCCGGACCGGGTCTGATGTTTATCACCCTACCCATCGCTTTTGGACAAATGACCGGGGGACAAGTTTTTGGTACTGCGTTTTTCGTGCTTGTTTCGTTCGCAGCAATCACCTCGAGTATCTCGTTGCTTGAGCCTGCGGTTGCATGGGTGGTGGAAAAAACATCCTTGGGCCGAGTCAAAGCGGCGAGTTTAGTCGGTGGGGTTGCTTGGCTACTGGGACTCGGTAGCGCTTTGTCTTTCAACCTGGGCGCAGATTGGACGCTGCCCAACGGGTTTAACTTCTTTGATACCATGGATTACGTATCGAACAATATTCTGCTGCCTTTAGGGGGTATTTTGATTGCGGTCTTTGCAGGTTGGCGGTTAAGTGGAGAAACCCTTCAAGAGCAAATGCAGGAAGATCAGGGCGCCCTTATTTTGTGGCGCTTTTTGACTCGGTACTTGGCACCTGTGGGCGTGCTGATTGTCTTTATTGTGACCATTTTTTAGACGATAAAACGTTAAGGCGGCGTATTTTGAGGGTGGTTAATCGGTCAGCTCTGGTTCCCTACTCGCCGAGGCTAGCGTTTGAAACTGTGGACGATATTGAAGCGTATTCGGAGTTTTTGCCCTGGTGTTCGGAAAGTAGAGTTTTAGACAGGACAGATTCAGAAGTCATTGCAACTTTGGTGCTCTCGGCGTCTGGTATTGACCAAGCTTTTACAACCCAAAATCGGCTGACCCGCTACCAAAACATTGAACTATCCCTTTTGGATGGACCTTTCTCACAGCTACATGGCCAGTGGTCCTTTGAGCCACTGGGTCAGGATGGTTGCAAAATGGAATTGGTCCTTTCCTTTGAATTTAGTAATCCTATCGTGGATCGAACCTTTGGCAGGCTATTCGGCGGCGCTGCAGATCGGTTGGTCAGTGCCTTTACAGATCGATTGGACGAACTCCATGACTGATTGCAGGGTTGAAGTGTGTTTCGCATCGCCAGATGCTCAGCAGCTCGTCTCTTGTGAGGTCAAAAGCGCCGCCTCGGTCCGCGAGGTTGTATTGAATTCGTCCCTGCCAGAGGCATTTCCAGACTACGACTTTGCGATGATGCCTTGCGGAATATTCGGGCAACGAGTACCCGACGATCATCCTGTAAAAAATGGCGATCGAATTGAAATCTACCGCCCCCTAGTGGTTGATCCCAAGGCTCGCAGAAGGGCCAGGGCGGCCCGTTAAGTTTCTGTTGGCTGAGCACCTGTCGGGATGTAATCGCCTTCAAAGCCAATTAGACGATCATCTTCAAAGACGACGATTAGCTCTTTTTTAATGATGGGTTGGTCGGGGTAAGCAACAGTGTAGATATAGTTCCATCGGTTGGGATCGAAAGCATCTTCAAGCACTGGATTACCAAGGATGAACTGAATTTGACCTCTTGTCATGCCGGGCTTCAATTTATCAATCATCTCTTGAGAAACGATATTTCCCTGCTGGATCGTTAGTTTGTACACGCCTGGAAATTTAATCGACGAGCATGCACAGAGCGCCAAAGTTGTAAGCGTTAAAATGATGAGTTGAGGAATCTTCAAAGGTCAGAGTCTCTGGCTGGTGGAAGCGGTTTAGGCGGTTCTAGGTCACGCCGAGAGGGATTGTAGCGTATAATTTACTAAGTTCTAAGACTAACTGGCGAAGAGTATGACAGCAGAGACCCAAGATTTAAGAGATGCTGTATTAAAAATCAACTTACCCAGGCTAAAAATCCGCAAGGCGTGAGAAACCTCAACAGTGCGCACTGTCCGGGCTCAAGATCAG
>CAJYBS010000327.1 GCA_913064795.1 uncultured Gammaproteobacteria bacterium | reverse complement strand
CAACCTCGGCAAGGGCGCTGCCGGCGCCGCGGTCCAAAATATGAACCTTATGTTGGGGCTTCCTGAGGCGGCAGGCCTGTAATGACCTACGTCTAATCCATCCTAGATACTAAAACTATGTCAAATATCGAATTAGATTATCTGCGCTACCTTGGCGCAAACCTTTCGCTGGACCTCACCCGGGGTAAACCCTGTCCGGATCAACTTGCGCTCAGCCGCGGGCTTGAAGACATGATTCAAGGTGACTATCAGTCTCGAGACGGCATCGACACCAGAAACTATGGCGGCCTGTTGGGAATACCCGAGGCTCGCGAGTTGGGCGCGAGACTCCTCGACTTAGACCCAGCTCAGGTTTTGGCGGGCGGCAATAGCAGTTTAGCGCTCATGTATCAATTTCTAGCCTTTCGCAAAACACAATGGGCCCATTCAGAGACCGCCCCAAAATTCATTTGTCTGGTTCCTGGTTACGATCGTCACTTCTCAGTCTGTGAGCATCTAGGAATCGCCATGATTAACGTGGCGCTCACCCCGGAGGGCCCGGATCTCTCGATGGTTGAAGCCCTGGTTGAAAAAGATCCTTCGATACGAGGGGTCTGGTGCGTTCCTAAACACAGCAATCCAACGGGGCATGTCTATACGCCAGAAACAGTCCAGAGGCTGGCTAAACTGCCCCTCCTGACCCAAAGCGACTTCGTTCTGATGTGGGACAACGCGTACGCTGTGCATGATTTGGATGAAGATGTCCCCCCACTTGAGAGCTTGATGGCCCATGCGGAGGCCGCTGGAACTGCAGACCACGTCGCTATTTTTGGCTCGACGTCTAAAATTACTCTGGCAGGTGCAGGGTTGGGTTTTTGTGGCCTGAGTCCCTCGGTCCTAGAGGCTTTTCAACGCTATCTTGAGCCGCAAATGATTGGCTTTGACAAGGTGAATCAACTTCGGCATGCCCGCTTTTTAGACGATGAACATAAACTCAAAGCCCTCATGGACGCCCACCGGAAAATTCTTCGACCTAAATTTGATCTCGTCGATAAAAAACTGAAGCCCCTCAGCGCCCAGTCATTGGCCGCTTGGAGTCAGCCTCTGGGCGGGTACTTTGTGTCCCTTGATCTCAAGGCTGCAAGCGCTCGTCAGGTGGTGCAGCTAGCGGGTGCGGCGGGGGTGAAGTTAACTCCAGCCGGAGCGACATTTCCCTACGGGGATGACCCGGAAGACAAGAATATCCGAATCGCGCCAAGCTTTCCTGATATGATGGACCTCGGCCAAGCTTTGGACGTGCTCGTTTGCTGCGTTCACAAAGCAAGCCATGACGCCGCAAGTCAATCTCATTAACCCTAGAGATCCATAACATCATGCGATTAGAGCACACGGTGGCAATCCTGCAACCGACCAAAGACACACTGCTATGAGCCTTCTAAAATCCCTTTTCGGCACTAAACCCTCTCAACCTCAACCTCCCGCCGAAAATGCGAAGAAACCGGTTGGGGGCGGCCCAAAAAAGAAGACCAAGAGGCGCCAACCCAAACCGGCACCCGAGGATTTTGCGCCCCTTGGAGAGGATTTCAAAACCCTTGAATTGCCTGAAAAACTCAACCTAGCAATCCGCAAACTCAACTTCAGTGCCTGCACCCCGATCCAAAAGGAAGTACTGCCCCATAGCCTTGATGGCGAAGATATCATTGCGCAGGCCCAAACTGGCACCGGAAAGACCGCCGCTTTTCTGATTTCGATAATCACCTACCACCTCGAAAACCCAGAGATTGAACCTCGTCCACCGGGGACACCCTTCGCGCTGATCATCGCCCCGACCCGGGAGCTTGTGATGCAAATCGCTTCCGATGCAGCGCTACTCACAGAGTTTTCAGACATTCGAGTGATGGCAGTGGTCGGAGGGATTGATTACGAGAAACAAAAGACGCAACTTGAAAAGCCGGTAGAGGTTATTGTTGCAACCCCGGGCCGTCTTTTAGACTTTTGTCGCTCTGGCGTGATCCAACTCAAGCAGGTCGAAATGTTAGTCATCGACGAAGCAGACCGCATGCTCAACATGGGCTTCATCCCCGACGTCAAAGCAATTGTTCAAAGAACCCCCAAAAAAGATAAACGTCAAACCCAGCTCTACAGCGCCACTTTCAGCGACGACATCAAACGCTTGGCTCAGTCTTGGACCCTCGACCCCGTTCGGGTAGAAATTGCACCCGAGCAGGTCGCTGTTAGCAGTGTGGAGCAGATGATCTATTTCACGAGCGAGAATGAAAAGTTTACGGTGCTCTGCAATCTGATCAGCCAGCAAACACAAAGCAAGGTTATTATCTTCGTTAACCGGCGCGATGAAACCCGGCGTCTCGAAGAAAAGCTATACAGACAAGGCTTCAAAACAGGATTGCTCACAGGCGAAGTTGCTCAGCGCAAGCGAATCAAAACCCTCGATGATTTTAAGTCAGGCGCAATTCAAGTCCTCGTCGCGACCGACGTTGCTGGTCGCGGGATTCATGTGGATAACATCAGTCATGTGGTCAACTACAACCTACCTGAGGACCCCGAGGACTATGTCCACCGAATTGGTAGAACCGGGCGAGCAGGAGCACTGGGTATCTCCATTAGTTTAGTCTGTGAAAGTGACGCTTTTATGATGCCCAGCATTGAAGAGCTTCTAGGAGAATCACTCAACTTTACCTACCCTCCGGATGAACTACTTGCGCGGCTGCCAGCGCCAACCCGTGCTCGAAGAGACCAAGACTTGATCAAAAAAGATCCTAAGAAACCGCCTCGAAGAAGACGTTAATCATGTCTGCCGACTCGCCCGTTTCCATACCCAATCTATTGAGCCAAGCCGATATCGAGCAACTCGAAGAAATCGAACACGAGCACCAGCACAACAGCAGCGCTGTTCGGCATACCCGGTCACTCTCGGCGGCAACCGGTCTGAAGACCTTGGGCATTCATAAAGTCCGGCTCACGCAAGGACACTACTCCACGGAATTTCATACCCACCATGAAGACGAAGAATTTATCTATATTCTCTCAGGACGAGCCACCGCACGAATCGGAGCGCTCACCCGAGAGGTCGGTGTCGGAGACTTTATGGGCTTTGCGCAGCAGAGCCTTCCGCACAGTCTCTTTAATCCCCACAGCGAAGACCTGATTTATCTCGTCGGAGGAACCCGTTGCGCCATCGACATTTGTGACTATCCTGACCTTGATCTTAGGCAATTTAGGGTTCACGGCGAACGAACGGCGGTATCTAGCCGTCACCTCAAACCCGCTAACCCAAAAGGTAGGCCCCTATGATGATTAATCCCAATTCACTGGCCCCTAAAATCAACTGTTTGGGCACAGAACTGCAGCCCTGTAGCTTAGATCCGCTCACGGGTTTTTTGAGAGACGGATGCTGTAACACATGTAAAGAAGATGTCGGATCGCATACCGTTTGTGTCGAAATCAGCGATGCGTTTCTTCTTTTCTCGCGTGCGCGGGGTAACGATCTGACAACACCTCATCCGGATTGGCCGTTGCAAGGCCTCAGGGCGGGAGCTCAGTGGTGCTGCTG
>CAJYBS010000326.1 GCA_913064795.1 uncultured Gammaproteobacteria bacterium | reverse complement strand
GGTGGTCCCTTGCACCGGACGCGCAGGATACTCGACCTCCGGACTCAATTGCAACTCTTATTTCAATAGGATTCGTAATTAAATCATCCAACACAATCAGCAAGGATTCGAAGCTCACTAAAACGCTATCCTGCTAGTCTCATTCCGCTGTTGGCAAAGGCTTTGATAAAAGAACAATTCCCCGACAATGAAGGAATCGACCACCCTAAACATCTTTGATCATTTTTATTTTTTGGATAAACCAAGGCCATCGAACAACAAGTAGGCCCGCCACAATCAGCGCATAGATTACGATCTCAAAAAAATTGCTTCGAGCAATCCAAAAAACATGCAATATAACGAGTGCAGCCGCCAAGTATCCCCATCGATGCAACTGTCTCCAGCGCCTTGATAAACGGCGAGTGCTCCAATCATTAGAGGTCGCTGCCATGGCCAACAAAATTAAGCCCGCTAAGAAGCCCGCACTAATATACGGCCGCTTCAAAAGGTCATCTCCGAGGGTTGCCCATTGCCATTCCAGCAAGAGGGCCGCATAGGCCAACCAATGCAGCAACGCATAGCCAAAGCACGCGATACCCATCGCTCGACGCTGCCCATGGAGTCGCAGCAACTGGAAAACTTTACGCAGCGGAGTAACACTGAGTACAAGGATCAACATCCACAATGCGATCTCCCCGAGTAACGTCACCAAAGCCTGAGCGGGGTCGGGTCCGAGAGCACCAGGGCGAACCCAAAGCACCTGTCCGATTTGATACAAGACATAATACAGAGGCGCGCCCAGAACTAACCAAAAACCTTTAGACGCTAAAAAATACCTCACTCAACCTCTCCCCCAGGGTACGGGCTCAGTAATACACCGACAGATCGAGTCCTTGGTAAAGGCTCGCAACCTCATTGGCATAGCCATTAAACATCTTCGTGGGGATTCTATTGGCTGAAAACAAGCTGCCAGGCAGCCGTCGCTCTTCGGCCTGACTCCAGCGCGGATGACTGACTTTAGGATTCACGTTTGCAAAGAACCCGTACTCTCGGGGGTTTGCACGCTCCCAAGTGGTCTTAGGGCGCTGCTCAACAAAAGAAATTTTTTGAATCGACTTAATACTCTTGAAGCCATACTTCCAAGGCACAACAAGTCGCAGCGGTGCACCATTCTGATTTGGCAAAGACCTTCCGTACACTCCAACCGCCATCAGTGTCAAAGGGTGCATCGCTTCATCGATTCGGAGTACCTCGACATAGGGGTAATCAATCGCATTGAAAAAAGCGCGCTGTCCGGGCATCTGCTCAGGCCGATAGACCGTCTCAAAGACTACATACTTGGCACGACTCAAGGGGCGATAACGCGCCAAAATCGATGAAAGCGGAACCCCCAACCAGGGGATCACCATTGACCACGCTTCAACGCAACGTAATCGGTAAATCCGCTCTTCAACAGACAGACCCTTGAGCACATCTTCCAGATCAAACGTCCCTGTCTTTTCAGCCGCACCGGAGACCATGACAGACCAAGGATGAGGCTCGAACCCTTGGCCATACTTCTCTGGATCGCTCTTGTCCGTACCGAACTCGTAGAAATTATTATAACCGGTCACATATTCATAAGGCGTCAATGCCTCGTTAGTCGAAAATGGACTGGCTGTCGATTCGTTCAACTGCGTCTTCATCCATAACGGCGCGGGATCTGAGAGCTGCCCATCGTCAGCTGCTTGGGAGGCGCCAGAGAAGGCCGCCGCCCCTAGACCTAAGGCACTTGCCTTTAAGTACTGACGACGATTGAGATACACGGCTTCTGGGGTCACTGCTGCTTCGGTGAGCTTAGTGGGCTGGGTCTTCAAGACGTCTCCTTAATCGTGGCCAGCGAGAAGCCCTACCGGGCCATTTACCCTAAGACTCCCCGCTTTCTTTCTTACGTCTACGCAATAGGCTGACCAATGGCCCTGAGACCGCGTAGGTAAGGCCAATGAGCAACAGCATGCCAGGAGGATAAACAGCAACCACGACAAAGAGCATGACAATTGCAAACATCAACAAAAAAGGCACTCGATCATTCACATCGAGATGTTTTGGGCTGTAGTAACGGATGTTGCTCACCATCAACACGGCGAGAACGACCGTCAAGATCCCGAAGGGCAGGCCAAATTCTAAGCCCGCGGGTTCCGTCATATTGTCGTGCCAAACCCAAGCCAACGTCGATAAGGTGCCTGCAGCCGCCGGACTGGCCAAACCAAAAAACACCTTACTGTCCGGGGCTGTATTGAAGCGCGCTAGCCGAAGTGCCGCGCAGGCCATGTACAAAAACGCGATAAACCAGCCCAGTTTACCTAAATCCATCAACACCCAACTAAACATCAGCAGCGCCGGCGCAACACCAAAGGCGACCAAGTCAGACAAACTATCGTATTGCACCCCAAACTCACTCTGAGTATTTGTCAGCCGTGCAACCCGTCCATCGAGGGAGTCCAAGAACCCCGCAATCACAATCGCGATCGCCGCTTGTTCGACATCACCACTCATACTCGCGATGACCGAATAAAAACCAGCGAAGAGTGCGCCGGTCGTAATGAGGTTCGGCAGAAGGTAAATGCCGCGCTTAAGGCCTTCACGCCTTGGCAATGGCGTCACATTATCGGCCAGCGAGTCTTTGGGGGACTGGGTTTCATTTGCCATGTCGCTTCCTTTTTTAGGTGCTACCCCTAGGTAAAGCTTCGACTTCGCTGCGGAACCGGAAGTTGGCAGGCTCTACGCCTAAAGGGTGAGAATTTTTTCGCCGCGGCTAAGCCCTGTGACACCGGTCCTCACAACCTCTAAAACCACAGACTCGCTGAGCGCTCCAATGAAGGCATCCAACTTATCGCTGGTTCCTGATAACTGGATCGCATAGGTATTGGACGTGACGTCTACGATCTGGCCTCTAAAAATATCAGAGACTCGCTTCACTTCCGCGCGCTGAGCGCCAGCAGCTTTTACCTTTACCAGCATTAATTCACGCTCTACGTGATCACCTTCGGTTAAATCAGCCAGTTTCACAACCTCATCCAGCTTGTTGAGTTGTTTTGTAATCTGCTCCACTTCGATATCGCTTGCACTGGTGGTAAGCGTCAACCTCGAGAGGCTCTCATCCTCCGTCGGCGCAACCGTCAACGACTCAATATTGTAGTTACGTTGGGCGAAGAGTCCGACCACCCTAGAAAGCGCGCCGGCTTCATTTTCGAGGAGAATCGAAATAATTCTTCGAATCATGTTCGAACTCCTTTCTTCAGCCACATGTCACGCATCGAACCATTCGGCGCAACGTGCATTGGGTAGACATGTTCATTGGGGTCCACCTCAATATCGACAAAAACCAAACGGTCTTTCTGGGCAAAGGCCTCCTCAAGTCCTGCCCTCAATTCCCCCGGGGTCTTGATGGAAATCCCCACATGTCCGTAGGCCTCTACCAAACCCTTAAAATCTGGAATTGAATCCATATAACTGTGGGAATGTCGCCCCTCGTATTGCATATCCTGCCATTGTCGAACCATCCCCAGGGCACGGATATCCACATGTATGATCTT
>CAJYBS010000325.1 GCA_913064795.1 uncultured Gammaproteobacteria bacterium | reverse complement strand
GGGGCGTTGCTTCGGCGTCCCGCATTAAGCCTTCTTGGATCACCGAAGCATGACAGCGTCCTGACGCGTCAAAAAAGGTGCCCCGGTTAAGGCCTCGGTTGCCCCCGGTCACGGGGGTCTCTTTAACGTACAGCAGCCATTGCGAAATATCGAAATCATCATGAAACCACAAGGTGTGGTCGAGACTCGCCATTTGGAAGTGATCGCGGGAAAGACGTTCTCGATGGGGAAGCGCCGAGGTGCTGACAAGACCCATGTCCGATGCGTAAGCGAGCAGTTGCTGATGATGATTTGAACTCTGAACGCGACTTAAAAAACGAATCCACACCGCCTGTTCCGTTCGGTTGACCGGCGGCTGATCTAGGGGCGTCACCGAGCGCGTTTGAAAGGGTCTCTCTCGAGTCATCCAGGTTTTACGAGGTTCCTCTAAATCGAGTTGCGCGGCCACTTCTTGATCATCTCTGAGTTGGTCCGGCCTCGGGTAGCTGCCCATCTCAACCTGATGTTGGAGTCCGGACTCCGGGATTTGAAATGAGGCATCGAGGCTAAAAATAGCCTGTCCTCGCTGGACACCGATTACTCGACGCGTCGTAAAACTCTTGCCATCTCTGATCCGCTCAACTTGGAAGACCACCGGAGTGTCGATGCGCCCAGGCCTTAAAAAGTAGCCGTGCAGTGAATGACAGGGCCTTGAATCGTAGAGGGTGTTTTGCGCGGCTGCGAGGGCTTGAGCGAGTACTTGTCCGCCAAATAATCGGCCCCCAAACGCATCTTCGTTTTGCGCCCGAAATAGGTCTTGATCAATCACTTCCAAATCTAATTTTTCAAGCAGCGCTCTGGCTAAGACGTCGCTCACGGGTCAGGCTCGGCGATCAGGATTAGTTCAGCATCGATCTTGACAGGATAGGTGTCGATGGCTTCCCAAGCGGGCCCTGCCCTGACCTCGCCATTTTTTAGGCAAAACTCAGCGCCATGATACGGGCACACGATCGTGTCTCCCTCGAATGTGCCGCCTTCAAGGCTCAAACGATCATGAGAGCAATAATAGTCCAGGGCATAGATCTCACCATCGTGATGACAAAGCAAAATTTCTTTATCCTCAAGCTCTACCCGCAGCTGACCGCCCTCTGGAAGCTCGCTGATGTGGGCAACGGTTAAAAATTTAGAACGCATAAAAATCCTGTCGTCATGGAGTGCGGGCACCCCATTGATGGATGTACTGCTTAAGATCATTGGGCCCGGTGGCGCTAAAAACGCTCCCCGTTGTATGACGTGATGTCGTCGTTACGCCCTCGTGCCCGATGGCGGGCACCTTGGATCGTCTTTGCTTGGAGTTTAGGCGGAACGTAGATCAGGCAGTTGATAACCATCGTCCTCTAATTGGCCGCGAATGATCTTTTTGTCGATTTTCCCGGTAGACGTCAAAGGAATTTCGTGGACAAAAATGACATCATCCGGAAGCTGCCATTTTGCAAACATTTCTGAACAGTGCTCCAAGATGAGCTCTTTCGTGACGTTACTGCCTTCAACCAAGATCACCAGCGCAACGGGTCGTTCATCCCACTTAGGGTGAGGCTGAGCAACGACAGCGGCTTGGAGCACTCCGTCGAGGGAAACGATGTGGTTTTCAAGGTCAACAGAAGAAATCCATTCGCCGCCGGACTTAATCAGATCCTTAGACCGGTCAGCAATAATCAGATACTGCTCGCTATCAATTTTGGCAACGTCCCCAGTGACCAACCAATCCTGATGAAACTTCTCTGGCTGGGGGTCGTTGTAATATTCAGAACAAATCCAGGGGCCACGAATAAGGAGCTCTCCGACGGATTCACCGTCATGGGGCAGGGGATTCCATGCTTCGTCGAAAATTTCGATTTCGAGCCCGGGGCTTGCCAATCCGGCTTTCGCGATATTTTCGAACTGTTGATCTTCGCTGAGCGCCAGATGAGAGCGCTTGGCAACCTTTCTTGACAGGGTGCCGAGTGGATTGGTTTCGGTCATTCCCCAACCTTGGATCATTTCGATACCATGCTCTTGCCAATACCATCGCATCATTGACACAGGGGGTGCTGAGCCGCCGCAGGTCAGTCGAGATAATGACTGGGTGTCATATTTACCCGGATTGTTCTCAAGTACTGTTTTGACACCTTGCCAGATTGTGGGAACACCAGCCGAGAGCGTGACTTCCTCATCACACATCAGCTCCAGCAACTTGACTGGATCCATGAATCGATGCGGCATGACTTGTTTGCAACCGAGCATGGACGCAGTAAACGGTACGCCCCAACCCATAGCGTGGAACATCGGGACGATACCGCAGACCGCATCGAGGGCAGATAAGTTCATCGAATCGGTCATCGCCTGATTGATCGTGTGCAGATAGGTTGAGCGATGAGTGTACATGACACCTTTAGGCTTGCCTGTCGTGCCACTGGTGTAACAGAGCCCCATCGGAGCATTTTCATTGATGTCGGGCCAGTCAAAATCCGTCGGGTGACTACCAATGAACGCTTCGTAATCCTCCGTAGAGGCAAACCCTGTCTCACCTTCCTCGCCATGACGACAGATGATGATTTTTTCAACCGAGGGCATTTTATCGAGAAGCGGCTCAAGCAGTGGCAGCAGATCCTCGTCCGCAAAAATAATGCGGTCTTGGGCGTGGTTGATGATGTATTCGAGATCGGCTGGCCCAAGTCGTATATTCAGTGTGTGCAGGACTGCGCCCATTGACGGTACCGCTTGATAGAGCTCGAGATGGCGATAGTTGTTCCACATAAAACTGGCAACCCGATCACCCTCTTTGATGCCATGGGCTTTGAGGGCCGCTGCCAGTTGGTTGGCTCGATCCCAGGTTGCTTTAAGTGTTTGCCGATGTGTGCCGTTGGCCATTAAGGTCACGATCTCTTCATTGGGATCAAGCTGAGCCCCACGACCCAATATCCTAGAGAGCAGTAAGGGTGTTTGAGACATCGTCATGGTAGTTCTCCTTCTTATCTAGCAGTCCCTAATCGAGGAAGTTGCGACTTTGTATCCTGTTTTTTTACCGTTTAAAGCAATTTTACGGTGCGCCTCTCGGGTCATGCGGGCCTACAATCTAGCCATCGGCTTTATAGGATGCTTGAGCCTTTGGCTTCAAGGTCAGGGCGCAGCGAGCACGGTTTCTACGGGGGACAGAGGATAGCGAATTTGGCGTAAAAGTCATAGCATCATCGAGATCAAAAGCAGGCCATAATAAGGCTGGAAAGGTTATAGGCGGAGGGAAGCGTGGATTCTTCAAGTGCGGGCTCAACAGGCTCAACGCGTCTGCATTGGATGCAAATTGCTGCGTATTCGGCGCCCACGGTGGGCGTTGGGTATATGTATCTGCTGATCGGGCTTTACATTATGAAGTTCTCGACAGATGTGTTGTTGATTTCGCCTGCGATCATGGGCACGATTTTTGGCATTTCACGGGTTTGGGATGCGATTTCAGATCCCCTCGTAGGTTATGTCAGTGATAAAACAGAATCTCGCTTAGGGCGCCGAAGGAGTTGGTTGCTCTTGAGTATGGCGCCG
>CAJYBS010000324.1 GCA_913064795.1 uncultured Gammaproteobacteria bacterium | reverse complement strand
ATTGCGGGTCTGCCAACGCAATCATTGATTGATCGGTGTACTGGAGGCAGCTCCGGACTGTTCCGCTCGCGCGCTCAGAGCTTCACGCACAAAACCGAGCATTCGATCATCTTCCTCGGAGTGCGGATTATTGGATTCTCCGTAGGTCTCAACAAAGCGGTTTAAAGCGAGGGTAATCAGGGCCGGATCTGATTGACCTTCTGCAAAATCCTTGACCTTTTGATACGCCGCGAGCATACCTTCTTGATATTCACTCCAAGCCGCTTTGTTTTTTTGCGAGGCCGTTGCGCGTTGTTCCAGGTCGGTCAGATCAAAGCTGGGCAAATCCGATGGTGGAAACAGAGGCTCTGAGGCATTGAGGTTGGTTGCTGCACCTAGGCCGAGGGCTCCTATCAAAATTAAAATCGCTAATTGCATTTTCATCTCTCGCATCCTTTTACTCGCTGATTGCAGGTTAGCTCGCTTACCTACAACCGTAAACCTCTGCCGGATCGAAGCAGTCCTGCCGCCTCAGGGCATCAAGACACTATTCAAGCCAGAATCACTCAAACCGCACCAGTTAAAGAACTACAACATGAATCACGGCTCAAAAAACACAGCTCATACCGCTCCGAATCGCGAAAGCGATCTTGCAGTTACAAATTGTGTGCGTAGTCATCAGCGATGTTTTGATCGATGGCCTCTGCAAGCTGGTCGTCCCCGCCATTGGCTTTTGCCAGCATTCGACCAAAGGAAACACGACTGGGCGCATCCCAGGTCTCAGGCTGCCAAAGATTCGAGCGAATCAAAGCCTTTCCGCAATGGAAAAAACACGTCTCAACTGAAACCCGTGTCACCAGCACCGCCGGTTTGCCCCGAGCTGCACAGTTTTCAAGCAGCGCAGGTTCGGCGGTTAGTGTTGCACTACCACTTAAGCGAAGCGTCTCACGCGCGTTGGGCACTAAAAATATCAGCCCCACCCGACCCGTTTGAAGCACGTTCAAATGCCCATCAGCGAGCTTATTGCCCGGTCGATCTGGCACTAAAACCGTCTGCTCATCAACAACCTGCACGAACCCTGGGGCATCCCCTTTGGGAGAGGCATCAAGCCCATAGTCGCTAGACACTGTCGTCATAATGACCAAGGGAGCCCGAGCGATAAAATTGATCGCCTCTTCGGTCAGCAAACTGGTTTTTTTTGAAGCGGTGATCGGATGAGGCTCGCCTATCACCTCCCGCAATGCTGCGATACTTTCAATAGTCATTCGCTTTTTCCAAAAGCAATGGATTTTGTTCCTAAGTTCTATTGTGCCTGAAAAACACAACATAAGACCATCGGCTATCCTGATCCTGCATCCTTGCACCGATTGCGCAAGCATTCAAAGCTTCACCCCACCTAAGCCTCGTGTACACTGAGCGCATGCAGTCGCCTTATCTTTTCGCCAGTTATCGTCTAATGATCAGCCGCCCTGAGGCACTGGCCTGGCGGCCCATGCTTTGGTCCGCACTGCTTTGGTTCGCCTTATTCAGCTCGATCTCCTTCTCAGCTGAAACTTCGGCTCCCCCGATCGCCCCCATTTTAAATCTTGAACAGCGCGCGCGCTTCATAGACCAAATTATTGAAGAGCGCGTTGCGACGGTCCTGCCAGGCCTAATGCGCAGAACCGGTATCGATTGCTGGATTATGGTCTCTCGTGAATATAACGAGGACCCGGTTCTCAAGACCTTCCTGCCTGCCAACTGGCTTTCCGCAAGGCGTACAACAATTCTTGCAATTTTTGATCACGGGCTAAATCAACCACTCGAAACCATTGCGGTCGCGCGCTATCCCGTTGGCACAGTTTTTAAACAGGGTTGGTTTCCCGAGGATCAACCCGATCAATGGACACGATTGCTCGAAATCGTCTCCGAGCGCGACCCAAAAACAATCGGCATCAATACGTCAGATCAATTTGCTTTGGCAGATGGCCTTAGCCGGACCGAGCACCAACGTTTAACCAGAACGCTCCATGAGTACGCCAAACGGATCCAATCTGCTGAAAGCCTCGCCATTGGCTGGTTAGAGACTCGATCAGCGTCGGAGCAGACCATCTATCCGAGCATTGTCGCGCATGCTCAGAGGCTTATTAAACGCGCTTTTTCGAGCGAAGCCATCAATCTAGGCACCACAACAACGAGAGATCTCGAATGGTGGCTGAGGGAGTCAGTCGAAGCGATGGATCTTGAGGTTTGGTTTCATCCTTCGGTGTCACGCCAATTCAGGTCTGATCAAGCAGACTCAAGGCTCATCGGCGCAACGCGACCCAACAACGATCTCATTCAACCCGGAGATCTGCTACATGTGGACTTTGGCATCAAGTATCTAAGACTCAATACCGATACACAGCAGCACGCTTACATTTTAAGGCGGGGCGAAGTGAAGCTGCCACTACCCCTTCAAGCTGCTTTCCGGCAAGGCAACGCGCTTCAAGATATTCTTATGTCACAGTTCGCATCAGGGCGAACCGGCAATGAGATTCTGCTATCTAGCCTTGCACTCGCCAAGCAGCAGGGTATCAACGGATTGATCTACACGCACCCTCTGGGCCTTCACGGTCATGGGGCCGGGCCAACTATTGGGCTCTGGGATCAGCAGACCGGCATTCAAGGTCGAGGCGATTACAAGCTCTTCCGGGATACCGCACACTCTATAGAACTTTCAGTTACAGAAACCGTCGAGGACTGGGAGCACCCAGTCAGAATCATGCTCGAAGAAGATGCATTTTTTGATGGCGATAACATCCGCTTTCTAAGTGGAAGGCAAACAACACCTTGGCTTGTTCCTAGGCAATAGTCTGCAGTTTTACTAGGGCGTTAAGTCACGAATATAGCCGAGCTCCGTTTTGAAATGTTTAGTCGGCGTCTCTGTTGCTCTGAGCCTGTCAACTGCCGACTTAGAGACTTCACCATAAAGTTCAACGGTGAATGCATCGAGCAAAGGGCTGACGGCATCTAAGTACTCGATCAAATCCGGGTTTTGCAAGTGGAACTCAAGCGCTGCACTATTCTCATAAAGCTCAGTCCACACAAAGCCCAGAGCATCATCCGGATCGCGATCGAAGGTGTGTAAAAGCATACCCGGCTCACCCGCTTTGACGGCTCGATCAGCAGCAGCTGAAAGCGCAATTACCTCAGCAACTTTGCCAGGCGCAGCCTGCAGCCGAGCTATCAACACGAATGGCTTCTCGCCTTCAACCTTCTCTCCGTGATGATCTGCATGCAACGGCGCACAAACCAGATAAGTGATCGTCGCCAAAAATACAAATACAGATTTCATAGTCATACCTTCTCTAAAGACTGGAGGACGACATTTTACTTCAGACAACATTTTGTGTCGCTGTTTCCACGAAATCGACACAAGGCTAAGGCTTATCTCGCATCACCAAAACGGTTTATTGAAAACGAAGGGGAATTTAATCCTATCAATCGCTCATCTCTGGGGGAGGTTTCTTGTAATTGGTGGAGCTAGCTAGACTTGTTGCGTTTCTGTAGATATTCTCTATTTGGTTTTATCCTTAGAGTTTAATATGACCTATCACAAAGTAATTAAGTCGTTGCTG
>CAJYBS010000323.1 GCA_913064795.1 uncultured Gammaproteobacteria bacterium | reverse complement strand
CTTCTACGCTTCGAAAGACATGCTTGCGAGAGAGGCCGCGATCGTTTGGGCGTTATTCGAGGGGTTCAGTCCCACCTTTGTTGCGTTGTTCGGTGCGCTCGCTGTCATTGCTATCTCCTTTCTCAGAAAGGGCACCAGGTTATCTCCGAAACGCATTACAGAAAGCCTCGCTGAGACAGCTAAACGTTTAGCCCCTGTGGTCGGTGCCTGCACAGCAGCCGGATTCGTGATCGGCGGTATCACCATGACAGGTCTTGCGGCTAAGCTCTCAGCGCTCGTATTTTTAATGACAGGTGATGCTGTTTGGCTAACACTGATTGTTGCCGCGATTATGACGATCATCTTGGGTATGGGCATGCCGACCGTGAGTTCGTATATTTTGGCCGCGGTCTTAATTGGTCCATTACTGATTAAGTTGGGTATCCCAGAAATGGCAGCGCATCTGTTCCTACTCTACTACGCAGTTCTCTCTGCAATTACTCCACCCGTCGCTGTTGCCGCTTTCGCCGCAGCCTCGATCGCAGACGATAATCCGATGAAGATTTCCTTTAAAGGTGTCCAGTTTGCCGTGGGAGCTTTTGTCCTACCCTTCTTTTTTGTCATAGATCCTGCGCTGCTAGGGGAGGGGTCATTGGTTGAAGTAACGTGGGCTACGCTAAGGGCCGTGCTTGCATTTCTGTTAATCTCTGTCGCATCAGCAGGGTGCTTCAACAGTCCGCTAGAAGCATCGCAGCGACTGTTGACTTTCGCTATCGTTGTGCCCCTGTTGACGCCGTTTGTTGCATACCAAAGTCTAGGTTTTATCGCTGGTATTGGAATTTTGTTCTGGTTCTGGCTAAGTAGCAGAGCTAATGTAAGGGCGGTGTAGCCAAATTGCACAATAAAAAAAAGGAGTGTTTATGTTGGGTATAAGAAAAGTGATAAAAGCTACAGTCGTCGGGACCTGCATCGGTCTCGCGTCTGTCAATGTGGTCGCTAAAGATAACTATATTCTGGCAGGGGCCAGTCCAGGCGGATTGTGGTCGCTTTTAGGGGCTGGTGTCGATAAGGCAATGCGAGCCAGTTATCCAAAGACGACAGTCACCTATCAGACCTCTGGCGGTGGTTTTGCTAACGCCGTGCAAGTTGCGTCTAAAAAGGTGGATTTTGGTCTAATGCATGATGCAGAAGCGAAGATCGCCGCGAAAGGCACGGATCCCTACAAGGCGCCGGTCAATAATTTGCGTGCGATGGCGGTGATGTATAACTTTGCGGCATTCCAGCCGATGGTAACGAAAGACTTCGCCGATAAGTACGGTATTTCTACGTATGAAGATCTCAAAGCCAAAAAAGCGCCAGTGCGTTTGGTTCTCAATAAGCGGGGCAACATCGCGCACAATCAGGCAGTGGAAGTGTTGGCCGCCTATGGTATCTCACTAGAAGATATCGAATCATGGGGCGGTAGCATTCAATACTCCGGGTCAAAGGGGTCTGTTGAGCTGATGAAGAATCGGCAAGCCGATATGGTGATGAATAATATTTTCGTTGGACACTCATCGATTCGTGAGGTCTTGAACTCAATGCCAATGGTCATGATGCCAGTGTCGCAAGCGGTGAGAGACAGCGTGAGCAGTGCGATGGGAACTGGGCAGATGGTGATACCGGGAAAGGCCTACGATATTTTGTCTGATGATCATCCGACGTTAGCGTTAACAGCAATGTTAGTTGTCAATTCTGATACGTCGGACGATGAGGTTTATACGGTGACTAAAGCTTTGATAACCAATGTTGGTGAAATTCAGGGCGTTCATAAAGCTATGCGGTCGCTCAATCCAGAGATGATGGTCAAGCAAAACGCGATTCCGTTCCATCCGGGCGCAATCAAAGCGTATAAAGAAGCTGGGCTTATGTAATTCGCACGGCAGATTTTTTAAAAGCCCAGATACTGTCTGGGCTTTTCAATTCCTACATAGAGTTTTCCAGTCTGTTTCCTTCAAGTGAACGCCTTCGTAAGATCTGATCTGAGTGTGCTTTAAATTGGAATTCGATCCAATTGCCTGACCTCCAGCTTCCACGTTTTTCACAGCATCGACCATAAGCTTCCGGAACTCAACCACCGCCATATCGGATGCGGCTAATCGATCAGTCGTTCTGTCAACAATGGCTCCCATCGAGACCCACATAATGATGTCTTGATTTGGGATTCCAGGTACACCAGTGAAATTTCCTTGTTTCATCCATTGGCGGTCTTGTAAAAATTTGTTGTGAGCCTGTCTTTTCGAGACCCAATTCTCGTCGAGATCTTCGCCCGGGACTGAGTGGTTAAAGCGTCTCCACTCTGTTGTATCGGGACAAGTCTCGCCTCCCCAGGCAATGAAGTTGAGTATCGAGTTTTCATTATCAATGGGCACAACGACCGTCGTAACGTTGTAACTTGAATTTGGCGGTATTAAGCAAGTAAAGGGAGCGATGTATTCGGTGATCCTAAAGTACTCATTAATAGTTGCCTGTTTGATTGGATGCCGAATGGCAACGTAATGAAATCCGTAATCTGTTCTCTCAACCTGCATCCTTGGCGATCGATCAGTCGATGGACGATACCACGCCTTTTCGTCTGCGCCAGCGCCTTCGACTCGAGCGGGGATCATGTCTGATGAGTGCAAGCTAGAGGAGTGGGAGGAATCAATTTGTCCTTCCATAATCTGTGCCCAGTTAGCTGGGATACGAATTTTCGTAACGGAGACTTGCGTATCTTCGGTGGGTGCAAAGGCTGGTGGTTGAAACTCCCTGATTGCTTCTTCGTCCCCTAACCATGCCCATACGAATGCACCCCATTCACGGGTCTGGTAAGCGTTATGCTTGACTTTGGCGATCAGGTCACTTCCTTGAGGTTCAGATGGCATTGCTGTGCAGTTTCCCTCCACATCAAATTTCCACCCATGATATAGACAAGTCAGTCCACAGTTCTCATTGCGGCCGTATAGGAGAGACGCGTGTCGGTGAGGGCAGAGCTCGTCTAATACACCAACGGTACCATTGGTGTCCCTGAATGCTACATATCGGCAGCCGAATACCCCGATTAGAAGTGGCGTACCGTCGGTCTCAGGAAGCTCCTCACTTAAACAAATTGGTACCCAGTGGCTGCGCATTAATTGTTCCATAGGGGCGCCATTGGTGACCTTCGTTAAAAGCTCATTCTCTTCTGGAGTCAGCATTTCAGTCCCTCGACAGTCATATTTTTAAAGATATGTTTACACAATACGGGCGAACGTTTAGATTTCTAATTATATTTACTTAGATATCGAAATCAATGAATAAGAGCAACGAACTTAATCTGCTAGTCAGCGAAAAAAGAGAGGTCGCGAAAGATATATTCGAGTTTCGCTTCGCGGCCCATGATGGATTGGCGCTTCCTTCGTTTTCGCCGGGTTCGCACATCGCGGTGATGACCCCGAGCGGCGCGAACCGGCAGTACTCACTTATCAATGAAGGGGATGAACCAAGATTTTACCAGATCGCGGTCAAGTTAGAGCCTGAGTCTCGAGGTGGGTCTCAGTCAATGCATACGGACTTGAGTGAGGGAGAATCGCTGATAGTGCAGTCGCCAGAAGATAGC